>JALTYW010000260.1 GCA_027046415.1 Sulfurovum sp. | reverse complement strand
GACAAAAAGCAGTGCGTTGACAAACGGTATGTGCCAAAACTGTACAGGGACAGAAAAGGCAAGTGCGGCAGCTATCGCGCCTACAGAGAGCAGCATCATAGAAAGCTTGAAAATGAACCCCTTCTCGTTCATACAGATGAGCGGAAGGCTGAACTACCTTGTGTACGGGTTTGTCGTACCGGCATTGCTGGTAGGGCTGGCGTTTGCCATTGGTCAAAAGGAGACGGGGCTTGTCCTTGTTGTGCTGGCAGGGGTCATGGCACTGGCTTCTTTCATCCGCAGAGGGATGGATGCGGGTATCACACCCCTTACTGCAATACTCTCGCTCATACTCTCTTCATGGGTGATTTCTGAGGTACTGGCAAGAACACTGATCTCTTTCAAGATCATCATGATGAGTGGTAACTTTGTGGTTGGGATGGCACTTGTGGCGATCATTCAGAACATCTATCTGGTCTATCTTCTCTTTGCGCCGCACAAAGCGTTAAAGCAGACTCAGGGGAGTAAAATGGGGCAGCGCATTGTGCTGGGGATCACCGTTGTACTTGTACTTGGCATCATTGCAGCAGTCGTACTGCCGAAATTGCAATAGCACAGAAGGAGAAAAAATGCGAAACATGATCACTACAGGATTGGTACTGGCAGTTACAGCGGGCATCTTTGCAGGGTGTACACCGGATGAGCAGCGAACGCCTTTACACACAGAGCAGAGCAGAGCAGGGGTCTCCTGTGAAGATGAGAGTGCATTGGAAGTGCTCAAAAGCATTGTCGACGAGAAGTTCAACGGAGATTACGAGATTGAAAAGAAAAATATCGTTATTTGGGACTACAACAGTGTCGGAAGATATACCTGCCGAGCCAAGATCAAAAAGGTAGGAAAGGGCAAACAGAAAAAGGCATTGCCAAAAGATGACGATTTGGTGATGCTGGCTGTCATGGGGGAGATGTTTGCACCGGCACAGTACGGTATTGGACCGGATGGAGGATGGATCAACTACTATACCTATGTGACTACCGCTTCGAACAGAAAGAACAGACACTTTTATGTTGAGATCTTCTCCAATCAAAAGAGCGAGTAGGGTTTAGTATGCTGCAGCAGCGTTCAAAAATGGCAGAACTTAAAGCAGAGATCACTGAGATACTCTACCATTACGACCCCGTAAGGCTGGCAAAACTTCATGCCCCCAAAGATGAGTATGCCATTGAAGCAGGGGCGATTGTCTCACGGCTGAGAGACATTGACGACTTGACATCTCTGCGATGGATGGTCTACGATGTATGTAAACAGTACTTTTCAGGTGCAACCATACCCGTAAGCAGTGACAGACGCTACCGCTACATTGCCGAAGAGATATGGGAAGCCTGGCATGAAATACTGAATGAAGCGAAAAAATAGCGATTTGGGGATAAATAGGTGATAAAAGTAAAAGAGATCTATTTGTTAATGTGCACTAAAGCCCGCATACACGGGCTTTGGATTACTCAGCTACGGCTACTTCAACAGGCGTAGATTCCCAGATGCCGTGTTTTGTACAG
>JALTYW010000259.1 GCA_027046415.1 Sulfurovum sp. | reverse complement strand
TATGTTATTCTGGCAGCCAAAGAGTCGCAATGTTTATTTTTTTATGACTCGTCGACCACGTTGATCTACACAGTGATCTTCTGGGATGGTGCCTTGGTGTCATCGTCTATCCTCAATTTCTACTATATGCTCATGGCAGTGTATGGTTTTATGCTATGGAAAAAAGATGCGCAGGGCAAGACACTCTCTATTAGCAGATGGCATCTGAAACAGCATCTTGCTTTCATTGCTGCGGGAACTGCAGGAACCATACTTTTGGGGTATCTCACCTCCACCTATGCCGGCGCGAAATTTGCCTACCATGATGCGTTTGTCATGGTCTTTTCCGGGATCGCTACATGGATGATGGCAAAAAAAGTACTGGAGAACTGGCTCTACTGGATGGTCATTGATTCTGCTGCTACTGTACTTTACTACCGTTCAGGCTACCTTGCCACTATTGTACTCTTCGTACTCTATGTCATTTTGGCATTTTACGGCTATGCAAGCTGGAAAAAGGCGTACCGTGAACAGAGCCATACTTGAGAAGTACGCTCTTTTTAAAGACGATCCTATTAAAACCATCACCCCTGTTGCTTCTCAGGGATATTGCAACCTAAACTATCTTGTGACAACCCTGAAACACCGCTATCTGCTACGGGTATTTCAGCAAGTAAATATCGACCGAGAAGCTGAAATACGCATTCAGCAGTGTGCTGCAAAAGAGGGGATCGCTCCTCCCATACTGATAGAGGATGAAGCCTCCGAATGGATGCTCATGGCATGGGTACCCGGAACACACCATACAACACTTAACAAGACAGCACTTACTACCCTTGCCCAAACACTGCAATCACTGCATGCCATTACTTGTGATGCACCAACTGTTGATTTGACGGTACAGATTAGGGAGCAGACTCCAGAGGTGCAAGAGGCATGCCGTACCCTTGCTGCGTATGGCATACATCCTGTTTTGTGCCATCACGACCCTAACCCCAAAAATATGCTTTGGCAAGATGACCATACCCTGACCCTCATAGATTACGAGTATGCAGGATACAACGACTGCTATGCTGACATTGCAGCCGTCTGTGTAGAGTTTGCACTCGATCATAAGTATGAAAAGTTTTTTTGTGAATTATATTTTGACGGGGCATACTACCCCCCAAAGCTTGAGGCGTACAAAGTGCTCTATCGGCAACTTTGTAAAGAGTGGTTTGAAAAAAATGTGTAGTTGATTTATTCTACTGTCACCGACTTCGCCAAATTCCTCGGCATATCTACATCATTCCCCAATCTTACTGATATTTCAAGTGCAAGCAGTTGCGTCACAACCATCATCTCAAAAAACTCAACCATAGGATGAGAGCTGTAGGTGGTCTGTACAAAATCATCGGCAAGCTCAAAAGGCAGTGGTGATATGGCACAGATAGTGGCATCTCTGGCGCTCAGCTCTTCTACGTTGGACTTTATCTTGTCATAGTGCATCGTTTTTGGCATGAGGGCGATGGTAAAGAGTTCGCTGTCTGCCAGTGCGATGGGACCATGCTTCATCTCGCCGGC
>JALTYW010000258.1 GCA_027046415.1 Sulfurovum sp. | reverse complement strand
ATGCAGAGAAAAATTGTATGATTAGTACTTTCCCTGTTTGGTAGCAAAACTATGGTAAAATCGCTCTTTACCACAGTTTATCGGGAAGGATTTTCAGTTGCGCCTTTGTGTCAAGCTTTTTTTTGTACTGACCATATGCACAGGTGTGGTATGGGGAGATATATGGAACAGTCCCTATCTGGAGAGTGAAAGGGGTAAAAATACGCTTTTTGGTGTATTCTCTTCTCCCCCAAAACATCTTGACCCGGTCATCTCCTACAATGCGAACGAATGGAGTATCCTTGGACAGATATATGAACCTCCGCTGCAGTACAACTATCTTAAGCGCCCTTATGTACTTGAGCCTCTGACCTTGACATCGATGCCGAAGGTCGAGTATCTTGATAAAAACGGGAAAATCTGTGATGCGAACGATACCAATATCTCTTTTACCCGATACCGTCTGCATCTTCGTGATGATATTTTCTATCAGGAACATCCGGCTTTTGTGAAGAGAAGGGACGGAAGTCTGCTGTATGGTAACTTGTCAGAGAAGATGCTTGGTACAATAGAGAGAATAGATGATTTTCCACGTACTGCAACAAGACGGTTACATGCGGATGATTATGCTTATGCGATCAAACGAATGGCAGTACGTGCATATCACTCCCCTATACTGGATACAATGCTTCCTTATATTATAGGATTGGATACATTTTCTAAAAAGATAAGCAGGATAGCTGCAATGAAGCATCGCCAGCATCAGAAACTTGACCTGAGACAATACCATATCGAGGGTGTTAAGGTAGTGAATACACAGACCATCGATATTTTGATACGGGGGAAATACCCACAGTTTCTCTACTGGCTGAGTATGAACTTTTTTGCACCGATTCCCTGGGAGGCAGATCTTTTTTACCAGCAAGAGGGGCTTGTAGAGAAGAATATCACATTTGATACCCAGCCTGTAGGTACAGGAGCGTACTATCTGGCACACAATGATCCAAATCACCACATTGTGTTGAAACGCAATCCCCATTTTCATACAGAGTACTATCCGGTTTTAAGTGAAGAGGAGGGCCGTCGTTCGAAAGTGCCGCCATCTTTGAGAGAGGATGGCGGTAAAAAACTTCCTTTTATCGATGAGGCGGTGTTCACACTTGAAAAAGAGAGTATTCCTTTGTGGAACAAATTCCTGCAGGGATATTATGATGCATCCGGGATCAGTTCGGAGGCATTCGACCAGGCAGTGCAGATAGGAAGTTCCGGCGATATGGGGTTGAGTCCGAGTATGCGTGCAAAAGGCATCTATCTGCTCAGTGCAGTACAACCCTCAATCTTTTATATGGCATTCAACATGTCCGATCCTGTTGTGGGTGGGTACGGAGAGCGTGCACGTAAGTTACGGCAGGCAATCAGTATTGCACAGAATCAGGAGGAGTATATCTCTATTTTTATGAATGAACGTGGTGTACCGGCACAGGGACCTATTCCTCCCGGAATATTCGGATATGAAGAAGGGAAAAAGGGAACCAACTCCTATGTATATGAGTGGAAGAACGGCAAACGTATTCGTAAGAGTATCGAAACTGCCAAGAGACTTTTGGCGGAGGCTGGATATCCCGGTGGTGTATCCGCCAAGACCGGGAAGCGTCTGAAACTCTACTATGATACTACAGCAACAGGACCGGATGACCGTGCTTTGATGGATTGGCGACGCAAACAGTTTGCAAAACTCGGTATTGAGTTAGTGATCAGGGCAACGGATTACAACCGTTTTCAGGATAAGGTGCGCAAAGGCAAGGTGCAGCTCTTTTCCTGGGGCTGGAATGCCGACTACCCGGATCCGGAAAACTTTCTTTTTTTGCTGTATGGCGGAAATGCAGCTATTGATACAAATGGTACGGGCATTAACAGTTCAAACTATAAGAACCCTGAATTTGACAGGTTGTTCGATGAAATAAAGAGTATGGAGAATACACCGGAGCGTCTTGAAAAAATCGAGAAGATGCTTGAAATCGCGCGTCGGGATGCCCCATGGGTCTGGGGAGTGTACCCCAAGAGTCTTACACTGCTGCACGGATGGTTCAAAAATGTTTCTCCCAATGCTATGGCGAACAATACGCTGAAGTATAAGCGTATTGATGCGGCAGAACGGATAAAAAAACAGCAGGCATGGAATCAGCCTGCACGGAATCCGCTTATGTTTACGGCGGCAATCATATTGTTAGCAGTCATCTTGCTGCTGAAGATTTACAGAAACAGGGAGAATAGAATATATATTCCGAAAAAGGAGGATCTATGCTAACCTACATTTTTCGGCGTATTTTGTATGCGATTCCTATTTTGATTGGGGTAAACCTGATCACATTTATGCTCTTTTTTGTGGTCAATACTCCCGATGACATGGCACGTGCGCAGTTGGGAGCGAAACAGACTACACCTGAGATGATACAGGCATGGAAAGCGGAAAAGGGGTACGATAAACCGCTCTTTTACAATAGTGATGCGGAGGGTATCGAACATGTGACCGATACCCTGTTTGTCCGAGAATCTTTGAAACTGTTCATGTTTGATTTCGGTGTATCGGATGCCAACCGAAATATTGCGGAAGACATCAAGGCACGTATGGGGCCAAGTCTCTCTATCGCTTTGCCTACATTTTTGATAGCGCTGATAACCAACATCTCTTTAGCATTGCTGCTGGTACTCTTTCGCGGTTCGGTGTTCGACCTTTCCATGATGATCGCTGCTGTGATGATCATGTCTGTATCGGGACTTTTCTATATTATTGCAGGACAGGTACTCTTTTCTAAAATGTGGCACTGGGTACCTATTTCGGGTTATGAGAGCGGATGGGAGAGTATACGTTTTATACTGCTGCCCGTTGCCATCGGTGTTTTTTCAGGGCTGGGATCGGGTGTGCGGTGGTACCGCTCTATTTTTCTTGAGCAGATTACACAGGACTACGTACGTACAGCCCGCGCAAAAGGATTATCAGAAATTGCTGTCCTTTTTCGGCATGTGCTGCCAAATGGAATGCTTCCCATTTTGACAGGCGTTGTAGTGATCATCCCCTCACTTTTTATGGGAAGCCTTGTGATGGAGTCTTTTTTTGGCATTCCCGGGCTTGGTTCCTATACGATCGATGCGATCAATGCACAGGATTTTGCAATCGTCAAAGCGATGGTGTTTTTAGGGTCTGTGCTTTATATAGCCGGGTTGATCTTGACCGATCTCTCCTACACACTGTTTGATCCGAGGGTAACGCTGTGAGACTTTATCTGTTGTGGACAGACATTCTGGTGTGGATATTGGTCGCAGCCATTATGTTTGGAGGGTGGAGACTGTTGCGTTCTCCTCTTGCCAAAGAGACCTGGTACAGAATCTTTTATGCAAAAACGGCAATGGCATCATCGATCGTTCTGTTGTTTTATCTCGGATTTGCACTGCTTGATTCTATACACTTCAAACAGGTTGAACCAGCCAAAGGCGGCAGTATCGTCTCCGTGCTGGATATGGCGATGTCACATCAAAGAAGCGTTTCTGAACGTACCTACTCAGCACCGTTTGCAAGTCATGAATATGTGATGTCTGTTATCAGCGATCCCAAGTCTGGGAAACCGGTTCAGCGCTATCTACCGCTAAAGCATGTTCAAGATGGAAATATCTTGGAAGAGAGTATCATCGGTATAGGTGTCGGGCTGCTGCTTGCAATAGGATTGGTCATGCTGCATATACGCTGGCGTGGAGGACATGCGTGGCGAAGTTATGCAAGAGATGTATGGTTTGGCAAAAGCAGTCTGCCGTGGCGCACAGCTTATGCAGTATTTACCATACTGACGTTGCTTGTTGTCTGGATGTATGTGATGAGCTTCTCCTGCCATGTTCTTGGTACTGACAAGGTGGGTGGTGATGTTTTGTATGCAGCGCTTAAAAGTATTCGCACCGGTGTGCTCATAGGTACTCTGACCACGCTGATCACACTGCCGCTGGCGGTACTGCTCGGTGTGGCAGCAGGGTATTTTAGAGGGTGGGTTGATGATCTGATACAGTATCTTTATACAACACTGAGCTCTATTCCCGGAGTGCTGCTGATTGCAGCCGGGGTATTGATGATGCAGGTTGTGATGGACAGCCACCCTGAATGGTTTGCTTCAACTATAGAGCGATCCGATCTCAGGCTGCTTTTTTTGGTCGTTATACTGGGTGTGACAAGCTGGACAGGGCTGTGCCGTATGCTCAGAGCCGAGACACTGCGTATTGCAAAAATGGACTATGTGGTCGCGGCAAAGGCGTTTGGTGTGAGTAGGTGGCGTATTATGTTGAGGCATATTGTTCCGAATCTTATGCATATTATTCTCATCTCCATTGTACTGGATTTTTCAGGACTGGTACTTGCTGAAGCAGTGCTTTCCTATGTGGGGGTGGGAGTTGATCCGACAATGTACAGCTGGGGTAACATGATCAATCAGGCACGTCTTGAAATGGCACGTGAACCGATGGTGTGGTGGTCGCTTACTGCCTCCTTCGTCTTTATGTTTTTGCTTGTACTCGCTGCGAACCTGCTCTCAGACAGAGTGCAGCAGGTACTTGACCCAAGGCGTGCAGCATGAAGTATATATTGTATGTTGACCGGCTGCGTCTCGCATCGGCAGAGAGTCTGTTGCTGGATGATATCTCATTTTATGTAGAGAGGGGAGAAATTTTTGCGCTTGTTGGTGCATCAGGAAGCGGAAAATCGCTGACCTCTCTGGCAATTATGCGTCTGCTGCCCGAAGCGGTACGTGTCTGTAGCGGGGATGTAGCCCTGTTTGGAGATTCTCTTTTTGCACTGCCTGAGCGCGAGATGCGAAAGGTCAGAGGGAAGCGTATTGCAATGATCTTTCAGGAGCCCATGTCTGCACTCAATCCTGTGATGCCGGTAGGAAAGCAGGTAGAGGAGGTTTTACGTATTCATCTTGGGCTCTCAGGCAAGCGTGCGAAAGAGAAGGTCGTATCTCTTTTTGACGAGGTTGGCCTACCGGATGCACATATACGTTACGGATGGTATCCGCATCAGCTTTCCGGTGGACAGAAACAGCGGGTGATGATCGCTATGGCGCTTGCATGTGAACCGGAACTGCTGATTGCAGATGAACCCACTACTGCATTGGATGTAACGATTCAGGCTCAGGTACTGACACTGCTTAAAGATATCAGGGAACGAAGAGGACTTTCTATTTTGTTTATCACGCACGACATGGCGGTCGTTGCAGAGATTGCGGATAGAATTGCGGTGATACATGAAGGACAGATCATAGAAACAGCACAGACAGATACTTTCTTCAAAGCACCACAACACCCTTATAGCAGAGCATTGCTGCAAAATGCACAGTGTAGAGGTGAAAAAAAGATACAAAAATCCTCAGATACGATTTTGGAGGTTGAGGATCTTCGTGTCTTTTTTTCTGAAAAAAGAGGTTTATTTCAGACAAAAAAGAGGGTGATAAAAGCGGTTGACGGTGTCAGTTTCTCTATTGGCAAGGCGGAAACTGTAGCACTGGTGGGGGAGTCCGGAAGCGGAAAAAGTACAATTGGGCAGGCGATTTTGTCACTTGTTCCCTTAAGCGGGGGTGCGGTACGTTTTAAAGGTATGGATCTGTCACAGCTTTCGGAACAGGCGTTGAGACCCTACAGAAGAAAGATACAGATTGTGTTTCAGGATCCTTTCTCATCGTTGAATCCCCGTATGCGTGTAGGTGAGATTATTTTGGAGGGAATAGAAAATTCGAATGGCAAGATGCAATCCAAAGCAGAGCAGCATACCTATATGCAAAGTCTTTTGGAGGCAGTGGAGATGGATCCCTCTTGTATCGATCGGTATCCGCATGAGTTTTCAGGAGGACAACGGCAGCGTATTGCGATTGCGCGGGCTTTGGCAGTCTCACCGGAACTTATTATATGTGATGAACCCACTTCGGCACTGGATGTGACTGTACGTGCCCAGATCTTGCAGCTTTTGCAAAAAATTCAAAATCAGATGGGTATCTCCTATCTTTTTATTACTCATGATCTCTCTATTGTACCGACTATTGCAGACAGAGTCGTGGTGCTGCGTGAAGGGAAGATTATTGAGCAGGGAGATACAGCCAAGGTGATGCAGCAGCCGGCAATGCCCTATACAAAAGCACTGTTGACAGCTGCACCAAAACTGCCTGATACTATAGAAAGAGAGAAACTATGACCATACTGTTTGATCTTGACGGCACATTGATCGACTCTACAGAGGCGATCCTGGAGAGTTTCGAGGTGGCTTTGGGAGCCTATGAAGAAGCTGTTTTTGACGAAGAGTCCATCAAACGTGAGATAGGGCATCCGCTTGATGCGATGTTTCGGACACTGGGGGTACCCGAAACGATGGTCTGGGAGCATGTAGGGGCGTATAAAGCACACTATCGCAAGATAGCCTGTGAAAAAACGGTGCTGCTGCCGGGTGCTTTGGATGCGGTTCGGCTCGCACATGAGCATGCAGTTATAGGGGTCGTAACTACCAAAACGGCACTCTATTCAAAAGAAATGCTTGAATATATGGGAATCATGCACTATTTTGGAACACTAATAGGAAGGGAGGATGTAGCACATCCGAAGCCACACCCTGAACCTATCTTCAAAGCGCTTTCAAAGTTGAAAGTCGATACAACAGATTGTTGGATGGTAGGTGATACGCCGATGGATATGGAGGCAGCAGCAAAAGCAGGTATCCAAAGCATTGCAGTCACATGCGGCTATGCAGGATTGCCTGTATTACAGAAAATGACTCCCAATGTTGCCAAAAGTGCATTGGAAGCTGTGCAATTTATTGTCGAATCATAACCAGACATTAAAAAATTTATCATTTCAAGCACAATTTAAGAGTCCCGCCATTACAATGGGATACTTTTTAGTATTTTGGGTGTATACTCAACTACTTAACCACTATAGAGGAGATACTATGATTGAGATCAGATGGCACAGCCGTGCAGGTCAGGGTGCCGTAACAGGTGCGAAGAGTCTGGGTGACATTGTCGCTACGACTGGTAAAGAGGTTCAGGCATTTGCACTATACGGCTCCGCGAAAAGAGGAGCGGCACTAAGAGCCTACAACAGGATTGATGATGAACCGATTATTACCCATGAGAAGTTTATGTATCCTGACTATGTTCTGGTCATCGACCCGGCATTGGCAATGACCGATGACATTACGATGAACGATAAAGAAACAACAAAGTACATTATCACGACACACCTTGATAAGGAGTCACTAATTAAGGAGATTCCAGCATTGCAGGGCAAAGAAGATAGAGTATTTGTTGTTGACTGTATTCAGATATCACTCGATACAATTGGTAGATCAATTCCAAACGCGCCAATGCTTGGTGCATTTGTAAAAGTATCGGGAATGTTTGAACTGGATTATTTCCTTGAAAATATGAAAAGAGTTCTTGCGAAGTTCCCACAAAAAATTATCGATGGTAACATGCAGGCAATTACAAGAGCATATAACGAAGTCAAGTAAGAGGAGCGACAATGCAAGATTTAAAATTACGTGCACAGGATAATCGGGGTATCCATGAACTGGAAGCCGGAAAAGACCTGATGGGATGGGATGAAGTAACACAAGGAAGTATTTTGCCTTCATTTGAGGGAGATGCTTCCAATGTTGCTCATCTTAAACAGGAGGAGCGGTCTTATTCTCACTTTAATTCCTATACTGCAACAGTTGCTTCATGGAGAGTAAAAAAGCCGGTATTCAACATCGATGTCTGTATCGACTGTCAAAACTGCTGGGTATGGTGTCCGGATACATCGATTATCTCCCGTGACAAGCAGATGCTCGGTATCGACTACGACCACTGTAAAGGGTGTGAAGTGTGCGTGGAGGT
>JALTYW010000257.1 GCA_027046415.1 Sulfurovum sp. | reverse complement strand
AAGCCGACGGTACCATTGCAACCAAGAACAAAGATGTACAGATTTTGGATGCCAACAAACTCCTCGAAAAGATCAATCTTTTTTAAACCGCAACTTTTTTTAAAAAATGCAACCATGGTTGCATTCTTCGTTTAGCTACTCTCTATACAATCGTTTCAGATTTAGCCTACAAGACTAAACCTTATATCAAAAACATTGACAAAAGGAGTCAACCATGAAAAAACTGATCCTATCTGCTGTAGCAGCATCACTGCTGCTCTCTTCCGGTGCAGTTGCCAAAGAGCAGGCTGCTAAAGATGCCACTGTGGCACAGGTAAATAAAATTGCAATCAGCAATGCCAAAGAGGATGCCAGAAATCACCCTGCCAAGCTGGTCGGTGAAGCTATCGAGTCACTGAAGCTCGCACAAAAAGCAGTGATTGCACTGGAGCACAAGGACACCAAAAGTGCCAAAAAAGATCTGGAAAAGGCACTGGGAAAACTGGAAGTGATCCTTGCTTCCAAAGATGCCCCCAAACTGCTGCCTATCGACAACATCGTACAGGCACAGGAGTTTGTAGGGAGTGCTGAGGATGTAGACAATATCGTCAAACATGTCAAGTCACTTTTGGATGATGGAAAAGTACAGGAGGCAAGAGCGCTGATGATGCCGCTGGTAAGCGAGATTGACATTACCGTAGTGAACCTGCCGCTTGCTTCCTATCCCGATGCACTGAAACTGGCAGCGAAGTATGTCAATGAAGGCAAAACCGAAGAGGCGAAAAAGGTACTTTACATCGCACTCAGTACCTTTACGCAGGTAACACAGGTTGTGCCGATCCCGCTGCTTGAGAGTACAGACCTGATCGCTGCGGCATCACGTATTGCCAAAGAGGACAAAGCAAGAGCACTGAAGTATCTTGACGCTGCTTCGGATGCACTTGATGTGGCAGAAAAACTTGGCTATGTGAGCGAAAGTGCAACCACCTACAAGATGCTGCATGATCAGATCAAAGCGGTAGAAAAAGAGATCAAAGGGAAGAATAAAGCTGAAAAACTATTTGAAGAGCTCGCAGCAAAACTCAAAGAGTTCAAATCGAAGATCATCTCTTTAAAAAACAGTAAATAATGCAACCTAAGTAGCATGCCAAGGGGCATGCGATGGTCTATAATAACAGAAAAAAGCAAAAGGAGTCGAAGATGTTAGTAACACGCTATAACCCTTACAGTGATCCGGACATCAGAAAAGGTTTTGAGGTACTTCACTCTTTGATGAACCAGTTCGATCCGGCAGTCAAAGAGGAGAGCAACCTTGCTTCTTTCGTCCCTTCTGTAAATACCAGAGAGAGTGACGATGCCTACTATATCGAGGTGGATCTGCCCGGTATCAAAAAAGAGGATATTGAGATCACCACAGAGGACAATATGCTGACCATTTCTGGTGAGCGCAAGTACAAAGATGAGGTGAAAGAGGATGACTACTACAAAGTAGAGAGCCGCTACGGCAAGTTCAGCCGAAGTTTTACACTGCCTGAGAAGGTTGATGTAGAGAAGATTCAGGCAGAG
>JALTYW010000256.1 GCA_027046415.1 Sulfurovum sp. | reverse complement strand
ACTTCACCGGTGATGTGGGTTCGGTCGAGTATATGACCAAAAAGAACATTGAATACTTTGAGAGCTTTATGGATGAGTACGATGCGATGCTCATCCCCGAAGCGACCTGTTCAGCGATGGTCAAGCATGACTGGCAGGTCTTTTTTGCCAACCATAATATGCCAGAGTGGGAGGCACGCGCCTGTAAGGTTGGAGAAAAAATCCACATGGCAACCGCCTGGCTGCATGACAACACCGATCTCAAAACACTTCTGAAACAAAAAGGCAAAAAGTTTGATGAGATTGTCACCTATCACGATCCCTGCCATGCAAGAAAGGTACAGGGTATCTGGCAGGAACCGCGAAACCTGCTCAGCCCCAACTACCCGATGGTAGAGATGAGCGACCCCAACCGCTGCTGCGGCTTTGGAGGCGTAACGATGCAGACAGAGAAGTTCCACTTTGCCGAGGCAGCAGGCAAACCTAAAGCAGCAATGATCAAAGAGACCAAAGCACACTATGTGAGTGCCGAGTGTTCCGCGTGCCGTGTACAGCTGAGTGAAGCGATGAACAACGCCGATGTGGAGACGATCTTCAAAAATCCGCTGGAGCTGATCGCGGAAGCGTTGAGGGAGGATTGAGTGCTGAGTGCTGAGTGCTGAGTGCTGAGTGCTGAGTGCTGAGCGTTTTTCATATTTTCGTTGAATGAAAGCTTAAAATTCTATATGGAACCAAAAGCTTCAGCTTCGCTTTAACATTGATTACTACTATGACATCTTGGCGAGGCGAAAACCTCCGACTCCAAAAAGATTTGGAAATATAAACGCTTACAAATCAACTTCTCATCTGAACGCTCAACGCTCAGCGCTCAATACTACTTCTCCGGCACCAACATAAAAATATTCACTCCGTCCTCATGCCGATATCCCAACCGGTATCCGATCTTGTGCAGAATACTGTCGACAATATAGAGTCCCAGACCAAAACCGGCACTTCGTTTCTCTGCTTGTGAAAAGGGCTCCGTATAGTAAGACAGAGGATGTTCAAGCGGATCTCCTTTAGACATCACTTCCAATATACCTTTATGGGTACGTACCTTCACACATTTGTCCTTACCGTACTTCATCCCATTATCCATCAGGTTTTTGAGAACCAATACCATGAGCTTTTTATCGGTTGTTATCCCTCTTTCATGGACATCTGTTTCGATACAACTGCCTTCTGACATAAGCAGTTCCCTGCTCTCATTTACAATTTCACTCAGCATCACATACTCGAAATTTGGCTCAAAACTCCGGGTTGTGACACGTTCTATCTCAGCAAGCTCCGAAATCAGTTCATTCATACGCTCAAAGGCACGTACCAATACCTTTTTTGTCGATTCATCATCCAGCATCTCAACAACGATACGCCCTTTGGTAATCGGTGTTTTGAGTTCATGCATCAGGTTTCGCATAAAGAGGTTTTTGGAAGTACTCAGTTGATTGATATGCTTGATAGCATCACCAAAACTCTTGGCAATTTTTCCAATCTCATCATCATGTTCATAAGTGATTTCAACATTCATGTCACCCTGTGCAAAGCGCTGTATCTGTCGATGCAACTTTTTGAGCGGATAGAGTTTCTTGAGGACGGCAAAATAGATGAGTAACAGCAGCAGGATCAGTACAACCCCAAGTGTCACCGCAATCTCAAAAAAGAAATTTTTGGGTACATCATCTTTGAGCAAAAGATTATAGGACATACGCTGTACATAAATATAGTTCTCTCCATCCACTCGGAACACCCTTACCCTTCCAAGCTGTCTTGAACCACCACTGAAAATCGTTTCACCCTTCTCCACTATCTTCTGTTTGAGTTTTTTAATATCTGATTCGGCAATAGGTTTGACATGCAACTCTTCATATAGCTTTTCAAGTTCCTGCTGACTGGGATAGAGCTTAAGATTGGAAAGAAAGGTAATAGATATAAGCTGATAACGCTTAAACTCATCAATTTTTTGTCTATCTTTGTTCCAGTAATGAAACAGTGTAAATGTGGCAACAAGGATAATGATCGCAAACGAGAACAGTATATGGATAAATGTAGTAACGGAGAGGTTTCTCATACGCGATCAGTCAACAGGTATCCCACACCACGGATCGGCTTAATATAGATGTGATCCGGATCTATCTTGGCAATTTTTGCACGAATACGAGAGATGATTACATCGATATTTTTAATGGAGCTGTCATCATCGATATGCTCACTCTCATAAAGCAGCTGTTCTCTTGAGACAGACCCGTTTTTGTGCTGCAGAAGCATAGAAAGAATATCATACTCAGCAGCTGTCAACTCCAGGAAGTGCCCCTTAAAGAGAATCGTACGTGCTGAAGGATCAGCAACGAAAACCTCCTCTTTTTTCTCTTTTTTCTTCTCGCTGCTGTGGGTACGCCGTAATATGGTTTTGATACGGGTTACCAACTCACGGGGATCGTACGGTTTTGGCATATAGTCATCAGCCCCACGTTCCAGTCCGATTACCTTATCAGTAATATCATCCCGGGCAGAAGAGATAATAATCGGAATATTGGTGATCTCCCGTATCTTTTCAATCACCTCAAGACCATCCATACCAGGCAGCGTTAAATCAAGAATAATAAGATCAAAGTCATGCTGTGTCAACAGGGAAAGTCCAACATAGGGATCTTCCGCTCCGATTACTTCCATATCGTACTTGGTCAAATAATCTGTCAGAATGAGCGCCAGTTCCGGATCATCTTCTATAATCAGTATCTTAATAATGGTCAATCCTTTTACATGCGTTATACTTATTGTAAACGAAAAAGTTTAACAATGGGATTAACTTGCATCCGAATAGTCCAAATAAACCTTTGTAATCGCTATCAGGAAAGAGGTGATCGCCGGTCCGAGAATCATACCCCAAAAACCATATGTACTCATCCCTGCCAAAATGGAGAAAAAGATCAAAATTGAATTGATCTGCAAACTGCTTTTGAGGAAGTCCCGCTTAATCACTTCAATGATCATCGGCTTGATGAAGGTATCTGCGATTACGGAGATTACAATCACAGAGTAGGATGCAATCAAAAGTGCCGTTTGCGCATCGATCTTTGTCCAGACATACAGTGATACCGGCGCCCATACAATCACACCTCCCACAATAGGAATAAGTGAAGCAAACCCGTATATTACACCAAAAAATACACCATTAAAGCCAAAAAAGCTCATCATGATACCGAAAAGAAATCCTTCAAAAATAGCAGTTACAATAATCGAATAGAAGACAATCTCCATTGTAGCGGAGACCTCTTTCATCATCTTCTCTCCCTTTTGCGGTGTCACAGGTAAAAGTTCCAAAATCGTATCAAAAAAACGGTTCCCGTAATAGTTGATAAAAAAGTAGAACAACACTACAAAAAACATATTTTTCATAAATCCAAGCCCGGTACTTCCCGCAACAGTGATATAGGTAGTCGACTCCTTGATATACTCCGCAATACGGGCATCACTCATATACTGATGCGTCAACTCTTTTAAGAAAGGGATATCCTCAACCAATGCACGCAGTGCGGCAAGCGTATCTTTAACCCCCTGCTGATCAATTTGGGAGATATAGCCTACCCCGATCGTTGCCAAATAGATAATCGGCGCAAACAGAAGCAGGCTCATTAATAACGTAGAGACGCCTGCCGATATTTTGGCAGAGCCGGTAAAGTCAACCAGATGCTTTGTCAAGTTAAAAGTTGCCATAGAGAGCAGTATCGCTACGGTCAAAGAGAGTAGAAACGGCTGATAGACACTGTATGCCCCCATTAACCCCAGTACGAACAGCGCTGTGACCATTAGCTGCGTTTTAGTCATCGAACAGCCCCTGTCTCATACCGCCAAGCTTGAAGTGTTCATAACTCTTCTGTGTCGCAATGCGCCCGCGTGCCGTACGCTCGATGTAGCCATTGGCAATCAGATAAGGTTCGAGTACATCCTCGATAGTCCCCTCATCCTCACTGAGTGCCGCAGCGATAGTACTTAATCCCATCGGTCTGCTTTTGGCACCAACAAGCAGTTCAAGTAGTTGAATATCCTGTTCATCAAACCCAAGGGTATTCACCCCCAGCTCATCAAGCGCATACTTTGCCCTCTCAAGCGTGATCTCCGACTCATTGGCAACTTCGGAAAAGTCTCGTACACGCCGAAGCAGACGCAGGGCAATACGCGGCGTACCGCGACTGCGTCTGGCAATCTCAAGCGCCGCATCAGGCTGTGCCGGCTTATCCAGCTTCAGTGCTGCCTGCTCAACAATCTTGGCAAGTTCTTCAGGTGTATAAAACTGCATCCGAAAATGCATCCCGAAACGCTCTCTTAGCGGATTGCTCAGCATTCCCGCTCTGGTGGTTGCGCCAATGAGCGTAAAACGCGGAAGATCGATCTTGACCGTTTGCGCCGCAGGACCGCTACCGATGATAATATCGAGCCTAAAATCCTCCATGGCAGGATAGAGTATCTCCTCAATCGCTGGACTCATACGGTGGATCTCGTCAATAAAGAGAATATCACCCTCTTCAATGTTGGTCAGCAGCGCCGCAAGATCTCCAGACTTTTCAATCATTGGTGCTGCGGTGGTTTTGATGTTTGCCTGCATCTCAGAAGAGATGATGTTCGCCAACGTTGTCTTCCCCAGCCCGGGAGGTCCAAAGAAGAGAATATGGTCAAGCGCTTCTTCCCTACGTTTGCTCGCCTCAATGAATACCCTGAGGTTCTTCTTGATCTTCTCCTGACCGATATACTCATCCCAGCTGCTTGGGCGGAGTGTCACCTCGTAGGAGGCTTCCCCCTCGAAACGCTCGATCTCGACCATTCTCTCCATCAGCAACCCCTTCGGAGTTGAGCGGGTAGCGGGTAGCAGGTAGCGGATAGAATCAATAAACAGTACGACACAATACTCTGATCAATTTTCGGTTCCTCATTCCTCATTCCTCATTCCTCATTCCTCATTAATAGCTGTGCTCATCGTCTGGAAATTCCCGCGCTTTTACATCGTTACGGTACGCTTCGATCCCCTCTCGTATCGCTTTGGCACCATCAAGGTACTGTTTGACAAACTTGGGTTTAAAGGCTTCAAAAAAGCCGAACATATCGCTCCATACCAGTACTTGTCCGTCTGTGACATTGCCTGCACCAATGCCAATGGTAGGCACTTTGACCGCCTCGGTAACTGCTTTTGCCGCTTCGGACTTGACCCCCTCAACCAGTACGATCGCTGCACCAGCTGCTTCAAGTGCGAGTGCATCTTCAACCAGTCTCTGAACATCTTCTGTATCCTTCCCGCGTACTTTGTAGCCACCCTCGCTTCTGACATGCTGCGGCATCAGTCCGATGTGTGCTACTACAGCAATGCCATTCTCAGAGAGTGCCTTGACAATCTCCGCTTTCTCTTTGCCTCCCTCTATCTTGACCGCCTCAGCACAGGTTTCACGGTAGACACGCGAAGCATTCTCAAGTGCAATTTCCGGTGTCAGGTAGGAGCCAAAAGGCATATCAAAGACAATACAGGGCAGCTTCGCACCGTTACAGACCGCCTGCGTGTGGTAGATCATCTGATCCATCGTTGCCGAAAGGGTATCGGACTTACCGTAAAAGCTCATATTGAGACTGTCTCCGACAAGGATCATCTCCACCTCTCCGTCAAACAGCTTGGCAAAGAGCGCATCATATGCCGTTACCATCGTGATTGGCTCAACACCTTTCATACCTGCGATCGTACTTAGTGTCATCTTTTTCTCTATCTTTGGTGTATGAATACTCATGAAAAACTCCCTTGGAGTTTAGTAAATAGATATTGCATCTTTGGGTTTCTGCCTTGTTTTGTATTTTATAGTTGTGAAATGAGATAATTTTACTCATTTTATCATATAATGTTGAAAATTTATGTCATAAAGAAGCGATATTGAAAAAATTAGTTGCCTATATTACAACCGGATTTCCTTCACTTGATTTTACTGTTGATGCTGCACTTGCGCTTGCGGATGCGGGTGTCGATACGTTAGAGCTTGGTATGCCCTTTTCAGACCCTGTTGCTGACGGTCCAGTCATCGAGGCTGCCAACCTTCAAGCCCTGCAAAACGGATTCAGACTTGAACACCTTTTTGAAGCCTCAGCCAAGATCGCTCCGCACATCGATACGCTTTGGATGGGCTACTTCAACCCCTTTTACCACAAAGGGATCGACCATTTCATCTCACAGGCAAAAACGGCAGGGGTAAACGGATTTATCATCCCCGATCTTCCTTTTGAGGAGGCACAGCCCTACAAGCCTGTTATTGAAGATGCAGGTTTGCATCTGATAGACTTCATTGCACCTACAGACCCCAAAGCGCGCATTGAGACCATTGCACCGGGGGCAAAAAAGTTCATCTACCTTGTCGCCTATGCGGGCATAACCGGTGCGGGCAAAAGCGAAGACCTTCAAGAGGTTGTTTCTCAGATCAAAGCATGCAGCACTACCCCTGTCTATGTCGGATTTGGTGTCGACCAAAACACTGCCAAAGAGAAAGCCAAAGGGGTCGACGGTGTCATTGTCGGGTCAGCCTTTGTCAAAGTACTGCTTGACGAACACCTCTCCGAGACACAGAAGATCACCAAAATCGCTGCGATTGCCAAAGAGATCAAAGAGAAGATCAACACTTGAGTACTTCACACATCATCTGGAATATCGATCCTGTACTGCTGCACCTTGGACCGCTGCAGCTGCGCTGGTACGGCATCTTTTTCGTAGGCTCTTTCCTCGTTGGACTCTATATCATGCAGCGGATATACAAACGTGAAAAAAGAGATCCAGCTTTGCTGGATACGCTGCTGATATACCTGCTCGTAGGTACAGTGGTTGGTGCACGCCTCATGCACTGCCTCGTTTACGAACCCGACTTTTATCTTTCTCATCCCATCGAGATACTGAAAGTTTGGAAAGGCGGGCTGGCAAGCCACGGAGGACTGCTTGGCGTTCTGATTGCACTTTATCTTTTCACAAAAAAGTACCATGAATCCTATCTTTGGCTGATGTCGCGCATTGCCATTCCGGGAGCCTTGGTAGCCGCATCGATCCGCATAGGCAACTTTTTTAACTCTGAGATCGTCGGCATCCCTTCAGACAAACCATGGGCGATCATCTTTTCCCGTATCGATATGCTCCCGCGTCACCCTGTACAGCTTTATGAGTCATTTTCATACTTTGTGCTCTTTTGCCTCTTGTCCATACTCTATCTGACAATGAAACCCAAACAGGTCACACGACTCTTCCCCGGTCTTTTCTTTCTGTTTGTCTTTACCTCCCGTTTTTTTCTGGAATTTGTCAAGACAAAACAGGCAGACTATCAGTGGGATATTCCCCTGAGTACCGGGCAGGTGTTGAGTATTCCGTTTATCCTGCTTGGGATCATATGGATCATATGGGCACTGAAAGATACAAAAACAGCTTCATAAGAGTCAACTATACCGCTTACTACTGCCTCTTTGCCAAAATATGGATGTATCTTCCCATATTGCGGTAGGTCGGCTTACGGCAGTAGCGGTACTCCAGTGCCATCAGCTCTTCTATATCGGTCTCTTCGAGTGCCGACTTGCTCATATAGTCGTGAAAGACACGGATACCTGTCTGCACTTCCACTTCAAAACCATGTGACGCAAGCCATGCATGGATAGTTTCGGGTGACTGTGGATGGGGAGGGGTGAGCCGTTTGCCTCTGCCGTACCAGCGATTTTCCAGTATGGTACCAAGCCGCCAGCTTCCCTGCATTACATTGCGATAGACCAGTGCGTGTTCATTAAAAAAAAGCAATGAGAGATACCCTCCGGGCTTGACTCTGCCTGCAACAGTTTCCAGCGTCTCCAGCGGTTTTGCCGTCCACTCGATA
>JALTYW010000255.1 GCA_027046415.1 Sulfurovum sp. | reverse complement strand
TGGTGTACACTGACCGCATCGACAGAAATGCCTCTGTTGTTATAAATGCGTTTGACCTCTTTGCTCAAAGCTACATCTGTTGGCACAAGGCGGAATGCACCGTTGCCATCAAGAAAATCTCCCATATACTGCCATGCCCCTACATCGTTTTTAAAGAGTCTCTCTATGAAAACTTCCGTTGTCGGCATGGCACGGTTCCCGTAGGGACCAAATATGGGCATATTGCGCGCTCTTGAGGTGAAGAATGACGCCTTAAGCAGTGCCGGAAGGTCGGCAGTGTGGTCAATGTGCAGGTGGGTCAGCAGCACAAGATCAAGATCGGTTATCTTCGCTTTGCTCTGCTCAAAACGCAGTGATGTACCGCCGCCAAAATCAACCAGCACACGCGCTTTGCCATCCACCCACACAATGTAGCCACTCGAAGCACGTCCATCTCCTATTTCAGGCCCTCCGGAACCAAGCACCTGAAGTACCACTTTTGGCTTGGATGCTGCAGCAAGTACAAGGGGCAGCACCATGAGAAATATCAAAAACTTTTTCATGAATGATCCTTCATTCTATTTTCGTTACATAGTAACTACACAGCAAAAGTATATACTTCTCCTATGCAATCTATGTGCAAAAAGATCAAGGAGAAGAGAGGATGAGAGATTTTATGGCGGAGTTTGGGGTATTAAGCTCATACCCCAGACATATCGTGCTGCTGCTTGCAAGGTGTATGATTGCATACGGATTCACCTTCCCAGCACTGATGAAAATACATGACATTGATGCGACTGCACGCTGGTTTGATAGCTACGGTATTCCATTTGCATCCATTACCGGTATGTTTGTTTCAACTATCGAAGTGACAGGGATCATACTCCTGACACTCGGTCTCTTTACGAGATTTATCGCGATACTTCTTTGTTTTGTCATGATTGGTGCCATTTTTTTCGTTCACTTGCATCATGGTTTTTCCGCAGCTCAGAACGGGTTTGAAATTCCTCTGTACTACCTGATTTTTCTTATGATATTCGCCTCATACGGGCCGGGGAAGTACAGCCTCGATTACTTCCTTTTCAAGGAGGGGCGTGATGTCTAAGGAACAACTTGTCGCCTTCTTCTCGGACTTCAATCTCGACTGGGCGTTTCTCTTCAAGCTCTTTGCCTTTACCATTCTGGCATTGATGCTCTCAGTAGCTTTTTATGACCGCTACATACAGAGAAATAACCAGTTGCTTATTAACTATCCACTTATTGGACGGCTGCGATATCTCTTCTATATGCTTCGCAATCCCATGCGGCAGTACTTTGGAGACGAAACCTTCTTCGACTCCTTTGAAAAACTGCTCTGGATCAACCGAGTTGCACGCAAACAGAACCCCTATCTCTCCTTCTCTCCCACAAAACCCTATGCTAATCAGGGTACACTGTTCCGCCATGCCAATATCGTTAAAGAGCTTGAAGATGTAGAGGAGTATTTTTCCGTTACATTCGGTGAATCATGCCCCCATCCTTTTGTAGCACAAAGCATTGTAGGACGTTCGGCAATGAGTGACGGTGCCATCTCTCCGGAAGGTACACATGCCTTTGCAAGAGGTGCCGCACTGGCACACTTCCCCATCAACACAGGGGAGGGGGGACTTACCTCCAATTTTCTTGCGACACTTCACTGCAGCGACTGCAACGCCTCCTATCTGGAATTCAGAAAAGGGACATGGTTTGCCAAATCTGTCTACCGCTTTCTCTGTATCATCACCAATAACGAAGTGGCACAGCGGGTTTATCGCAATATGGTCGTACGCCAAAAAGACAGAGGTACGTTCATCTTCGATGACTACAATCTTGTCTTTTTCCGTATCAACTGGAACGGAGCACTTGAAGATTTTCCAGATGAAGTACCTGCCGGACTTCCTGACATCGTTTTCCAGATGGGAAGTGGGCTCTACGGTGTGCGTACCCCTCAGGGAGAGTTCGACCCGGAACGCTACCGAAAAGTGATGCGTTTTTGCCGTATGACGGAGGTCAAGATAGCACAGGGAGCGAAACAGACAGGCGGCAAGCTTCTTGCAACCAAGGTCAGTGATGACATTGCCTACTACCGCGGCGTAGAGGCACACAAAGATCTTATAAGCCCCAACCGTTTCCCCTACGCACATACCGAAGAGGAGCTCTTCGATTTTATAGAACAGTTACAGGTACTCTCCGGCAAACCGGTCGGATTCAAGATCGTCATTGCCGATGAGGAGAGTTTTGGCATCTACACCCATGCCCTGCTTAAACGCAAAGAGGAAGGCAAACCGTTACCTGACTTCATTACCATTGACGGAGGGGACGGGGGTTCGGCGACCGCACCGCTTGAGATGATGAGCCGCATAGGACTGCCCATCAAAGAGGCGCTGCATATTGTCCATACCTCGCTGCAGCATCACGGACTCAGAGAGGAGATCAAACTTATTGCCGCTGAGAAGGTACTAACTGCTGATGATGTTGTGGAACTCTTGTGTTACGGGGCAGATTTTGTCAACATTGCCAGAGGATTTATGATATCGGCAGGGTGCATCCGTGCCAGAGAGTGCTCCGGGGCAGGGGGTAGAAACTGTCCGGTTGGTCTTGCAACCATGGATGAGGGCAAACGGAGCAAATTTCTTGTCATGGAAAAATCCCGCAGTGTCGCCAACTACCACAATGCACTCATCGAGAGTCTGCGTTCGCTGCTTGCGATCATGGGAAAAAGCGATGTTTCACAGCTCTGTATCGATGATCTGCACCATTTTAAAGTTAAGTGATGTGTGTCAACTTTATTTAGTCATTCCGTATTAAAGGTTGGTTAAACTTACCCATTTATAATGCTCCTTAAGAAACCATTTTAAGGAGTCAACCATGTTGAAAAAACGACTTTCTCTGCTGGCACTGCCACTTGTTGCAGCAGTATCACTTCAGGCGCAGGCACCCCTGAACGACCCGTTTAACGATCCGTTCTTTCAAGATCCGTTTGGAGATGACATCTTCAAAGAGATGATAGAGATGCAGCACCGTATGGATGAGATGTTCGCGCGTATGCAGCAGCGCATCAACCAGCGTACAGCACGTCTGGTGCACCCAACCATGGGGATGTACAAGCTCTCTGCACAGAGTGATTTTGCAGACAAAGGCGACCACTATGAACTGGTTACCAATATCCCCCAGAGCAAAGAGAACCACATCGATATCCGTACCGAGAACGGCATGCTCTCGATCAGTGCGAAGATCGTCCATGAAGAACAGCAAAAGACCAATGGAATGGTCAGCATCTCTAAGTCTGTGCAGTCTTTCCAGCAGTCCACCTCTCTGCCTGCCGATGCAGATCCGGCTGCCATTGAGAGCACATTTAAAAACGGCAGACTGGTCATTACCATTGCCAAGAAAAAGGGGAGTACGCCAAAAGCAGTGACAGCCGCGACACCTGCACAAAAAGCACAGAGTAGCGCACCATCTGTACAACAGAACACCACTGCTCCCAAAGCAGCAAAACTGACCCCCAAAAAAGAGGAGAAGCTTCCCAAGGTCGATGAGAAACTCAAAACCGTACAGCCTGCAACAGGCAAATAATTTATGAGAAGATAGGTTCGCCTCTCTTCTCATACCACGCCGTAATGGCTTCCCACGCCTCATCGGCATTTTCTGCATAGACAAAGAGTTCTTTGTCCTCAGGTGCGATGGTACCTTCTTCTACCAGAAAATCGAAATTGAGTATATTGTCCCAGTGATACCGCGAGACAAGCACAATAGGAATGTGCGGGTTTTTGCCTGTCTGTACCAGCGTCAGGATGTCAAACAGCTCATCGAGCGTTCCAAACCCGCCGGGAAAGACCACCAGTGCTTTGGCGCGCTGCATAAAGTGAAGTTTTCTGATACCAAAGTAGTAAAAACTAAATGAGAGTTCGGGAGTGATGTAGGGGTTTGGGTGCTGTTCATGGGGAAGTTTGATGTTCAGCCCGATCGACTTGGCACCCACATCGTGCGCTCCGCGGTTTGCTGCCTCCATGATGCCCGGTCCGCCGCCGGTCATGAGGGTTACTTTGCAGTCTTCGGGTCCTTTGCCGCTCTTGCCTACCAGTTGCCCAAACCGGCGTGCCTCTTCATAGTAGATGCTTTGACGCAGAGCAACCTGCGCTTTGTTGAGCTCTTTGAGAAGAGATTCGTTGACCGCATCCTCCTTGAGCGCTTTTTCAATGCGTTCAATCTCTTTTTGTGCCTCGTCTGTCGGACGTATGCGTGCACTTCCAAAGACCACTATGGTATGTTCAATGCCCGCCTCTTTGATCTTCACTTCAGCTTTTTCATAGTCAAACTGCAGCCGTATCCCGCGTGCGGCATCGGAGGTAAAAAAGTCGGCCGATTCTTCAAAAAATCCGTATTTGTCCTGCATAATGCAAAGCTCCTCAATTCATTTCCTAAATTGTATAACATGAAGATGGTATAATTGATGAAAAAAGAGAGTTATCATGCAAAAAATGGCAATCCTCTGTTCCGGCGGTGATGTTTCAGGCATGAATGCCGCACTCAAACGTTTTGTCGAATATACCAAACAGTAGCAGATCACCCCATACTTTGTCTTTGGTGGTTATGAGGGGCTGATTGACGGCAGGATCAAAGAGGCAGATTACAGTGATGTTGCCGGTATTATCACACGCGGCGGTACCATCATCGGTTCGGCACGATCGAAACGTTTTATGGAGCCCCACTACCGTGCACAGGCAGCTGCCAACCTTGAAAAGCATGGCATCGAAGCGCTCGTGGTACTGGGTGGGGAGGGCTCTTTTAAAGGAATGCAGAAACTAAGTAAAGAGAGCAGCCTTGCCTTTGCCGGCATCCCCGCGACCATTGACAACGACATAGCCGGCACGGAGTACTCTCTGGGTGTCGATACGGCACTCAACATCATCAAGTGTGCTATCGATGCCGTGCGTGATACCGCCTCGTCTTTTGCACGCGCCTTTGTCATCGAGACTATGGGACGGGAGTGTGGCTATCTTGCACTCGTTTCGGCACTGACCAGCGGGGCAGAGATGTGCCTGATCCCCGAAGTGCCGTACGACCTTGCAACCTATGCTTCCCGTTTTCTCAGAGAGAAGCAGGAAGGCAGAAGCTACTTTTTAGCGGTCGTCTCGGAAGCACTGCAAAATACCGAAACGATTCGGCACTGGTTTGAAGAGACCGTAGGCATCGAGGCAAGAAGTGTGGTGCTTGGACACACCCAGCGCGGCGGCAACCCGACAGTCCATGACCGTCTGATGGCATCACGCTTTGTCACCCACGCCGTTGACGGGCTGCTTGCAGGAGAAAAGAGAAGCGTTGTCTGCTACAATGACGGCGGTTTCAACCACAAATCCATCGACGAGATCGCCTTTCAGCCCTACAGGCTCAATGCAGACCTGCTCAGAATGGCACAGGAGTACAACCGGGCATAACCCCGCATCTGATAGAATACGCCAAAGCAAACACTAAAAGGTCACCATGAAACCCGTCTATCCGCTCAATGTCAAAAACAGCTTTCTCTTTAACCCCTCACCGCGTGATTTTACCGTCGAGGAGATTCCTCTGTATGATTTCAGCGGTGAAGGGGAACATCTGGTGCTCAAAGTACGCAAAAAGGAGATGACCACATGGGAGATGCTCGATGCCATCTCCAACCATGCCGGCATCCGCCGCAGAGACATCGGGTATGCAGGTCTGAAAGACAAACATGCCATGACCATACAGTACATCTCTCTGCCGGCAAAACTACAAGAGCGCATCAGGACCTTTGCACATGAGAAGATCAAGATCCTTGAAACCACCCACCACAACAACAAAATACGGGTAGGGCACCTCAAAGGAAACCGTTTCGAGATACGCCTCAAAAAGGTGCTCGGTGTACAGAAAGACAAGCTCGACTCGGTACTCAAGTGGATCAAAGCCAACGGCGTACCCAACTACTTTGGCAACCAGCGCTTCGGTACCAACGGCAACAACTGGGAAGAGGGCAAAAAGCTGCTTGAGGGCACACTGAAGATGCGTGACAGAAAAACACGTGAATTTCTCATGGGTTCCTACCAGAGCTACCTCTTCAACAAATGGCTTGCCAAACGGATGGAGATAAACCTCCTGCTGCAGGAGTTCAGCGAAGCGGAGACCGAAAAGCTGATGCAGCTTCCCCAAGGCACACTTGCCGATACCAAAACACAGCCCAATTTCTACAAACTCTTGGGAGGGGAGCTGATGATGCACTACCCCTACGGCAAACTCTTTGCCGCAGAAGATATCGCCAAAGAGGCTGCACGCTTTGCTACCAAAGATACTGCTCCCACCGGGCTCATCCCCGGCACCAAGACCAGACGTGCAGAGGGAAGTGCGGGCATCATCGAACAGATGTTTGATGAATCCATCAAACTCTACGGTGCCAGACGCTACGCATGGGTGAAGGTAACCGAGATAGAGAAACGCTACATTGAAGAGAAGGCTCACTATGAGCTGAGTTTTGTGCTGCCCAAAGGCTCCTATGCGACCAATGTGTTGGATGTGTTAAGAGGAGAGCCGCTTTAAAAATTCTTTTCAGCTTTCCATGTAGAAAAGGGTTGCGTAACCAAGTAGGCATTGCGGTAGCGTGGATCGTTTGAGACCTCTTCTGTTACCCAGTCAGGTTTGGCAAAGGGCTCCGTTTCACTCTCAAGTTCGATCTCTGCAACGATCAGCCCTTCATTCTCTCCTTCAAAGATATCCAGCTCCCAGGTATGCCCTTCATGTTCAATAAGATAGCGTTTTTTACTGATGAAAGGATGGATGCAAAGCTCAGAGAGCATGGCTTTGGCATCGGCAAGCGGAATGGGGTACTCAAACTCTGAACGGGTCAGTCCCTTCGCTTTGCCTTTGAGTGTGAGAAATGCTTCATTGTTACGAATACGTACGCGTACCGTCGCACCCGTAGCGGCAATGTAACCCTGTTGAATCGTATAGGGGGTGGGAAGTAGGGGGAGTTTTTCTTGGTCAACAAGGAATTTGCGTTCTATCTCCTTTGCCATACGCTACTTCTCTTCCTTTTTACGGACAATATCGGCACCAAGGGCAGAGAGTTTGCCTTCAAGGTCATCATAGCCGCGGTCAAGGTGATAGATGCGGCGTACATTGGTCGTGCCTTCGGCAACGAGTGCGGCAAGCACCAGAGCAGAAGAGGCACGAAGGTCGGTTGCCATGACGTCGGCACCATAGAGTTTCTTTACCCCTTTGACCGCCGCAGTCGAGCCCTTAAGCCAAATGTCAGCCCCAAGGCGGTTAAGCTCGCTTACATGCATAAAGCGGTTTTCAAAGAGACGCTCTTCTATGAGGCTCTCACCCTCTGCCACACAGGCTACCGCCATAAACTGCGCTTGCATGTCGGTAGGAAATCCCGGATACTCTACGGTAATGATGTTGACCGGACGGATCACCTCGGCAGGGTGAATGGTAATGGTATCCTCTTCAATATCAAATGAAAATCCCATCGACTCAAGCTTATCTATGGAGGCGCGGATATGTTCAGTGTCAACCTTTTTCAAGGTAATGGAGGAGTTGGTGATGGCTCCCGCACAGAGGTAGGTACCCGCCTCGATGCGGTCAGGGATGATTTCAGTTTCCGGAAACACAAGCGGTTTTCCACCGGTACCCTCGATGATCAGTTCACTTGTGCCGATGCCCTCTATGGCTACCCCGGCAGAAGCAAGCATCTCACACAGTTGGACGATTTCGGGTTCTTTGGCAGCATTGATGATGGTGGTGGTGCCGTGTGCGAGTGCGGCGGCCATGAGGGTGTTTTCCGTACCGCCTACGGTGATCTTGTCAAAGATGATCTTTGCCCCTTTAAGCCCCTGCGGCGCCATAGCATGCACATATCCGCTTTTGATCTCAATGGTGGCACCCATCGCTTCAAGTG
>JALTYW010000254.1 GCA_027046415.1 Sulfurovum sp. | reverse complement strand
CATGATCTGCGTGAGACAGAAGCGTATGTGACGCAGATAGAAGAGGCGCTGCTAAAACGTCTGAATAAAGAAGAGGTGGACTCCGTCACCTCTGTCATAGGGTTCAAGTTTAACCCAGATGCGAGTTTTGAAGTAGGGGACAACCTTTTTCAGATATTTATCAACCTACACGAAAAGGCACCTGAGAACTTCTTTGACCGCTATATCAATCCCATTTTCTCATTGGAGTACGATGACAGGGATATGATTCGCAAGCGTAAAGCACAGCAGATTGTCAAAGAGGTACAAAAAGAGGTGGTTGATAAGTTTAGAAACATCAAAATCAATGACAAACCGCTTTACGAGGAGTTCAATATCTATGTACAGCAGGCGGGGATTGTCAGTCACGATATCGAGATCGGTTTCAGTGCTGATGATCCCAAAAAGATGCTCGATGCACTGCACCGTGTAGAGGCGAATCTCTCGAAGATCAAAGGAGTGGAAGATATCTCCGACAATGCCAACGAGGGTGAGCGTGAGTTGAAACTTCGTGTCAACAGTTACGGACAGCAGCTTGGCTTTACAGAAAGCTATGTGGTCAATGTGCTAAGAGGCGCATTTCTTAAGGCAGAGTATGGGAAGATGTTTGACAGCAAAGGGTTGATTCGTATCCGTATTGAAGATGCCTATAAAAAGCGTTCTAAGGCAATCGGTGATTTTCGTCTTACGACTCCGGACGGACAACAGATGGTCAGGTTGAAAGATATTTGTGATTTCTACTATCAAAAGAGTTTTGTCAAGATATTTAAAGAAGATGGTACAAAGGTACGTTCGCTTTTTGCAAGGGTGGACAAGCATCTGATCACACCGACAGAGGTGATGGACAAGATCCGTCCGCTACTTGATGCATTTGAAGCTTCAGGTGGCAAGGTGGTCATTAAAGGTGAGGAGAAAGAGAACAAACAGATTAAAAAGGAGATGGGAGAAGCGGCGGTGATTGCGATCTTCCTTATTTTTATTACGCTGGTTTGGATGTTCAACTCGATGGTATTGCCGTTGATCATTCTCTCGACCATACCACTGTCAGTCCTTGGCGCGCTGCTTGGTACGAAACTGATGGGCATTCATATGACACTACCGGGAATCATGGGGATCATTGGACTTGCGGGAGTAGTTGTTAACGATGGGCTCATCATGCTTGATTTTGTTAAAGGCAGTAAAACCTATGATGAGATGGTAGAAAAAGCAGGTATGCGTCTGCGACCCATTATTTTGACGTCGGTTACCACGGTACTGGGGCTCTCTTCTCTGATGTTCTTTGCCAGCGGACAAGCACTTATTTTACAGCCGATGGCAATCTCGCTTGGATTTGGGATTGCCTGGGCGACAGTGTTGAACCTTTTCTATGTGCCGTTGATGTATGCGGTAGTGTATCGTGTCAAAAAAGGTTAACTTTTTTTGGCTATAATTTTCAACTTTATGAGGCTGTTGTTCAGCTGATACATTGGAAAGTAAGGAAAATCTATGCTGAGTGCCGTTGAGAGAAAGATTGAACAGTTTGTAGAGGAGCTGAATGATAGCGAGATGCGTCAGCTCTATGCGAAGCTTCCCCATGGTAAACGTCTGCGTGCAAAACTGATCCTCAAGATCGCGGGAGAGAAACTTTCTGTGGTCAAAACCGCTGCGATTGTGGAGATGATCCACGCTGCAAGCCTGCTGCATGATGATGTGATTGACGATGCTGACACGCGCCGCAGCAAACCTTCGCTCAATGCACTTTACGGTAACAAGACAGCTATTATGCTTGGAGATATTCTTTACTCCAAAGGATTCTTTGAACTGAATAACATCTCACCCGAGGTTGCCAAGGTGATCTCCAATGCGGTTACACAGCTAAGCCTTGGGGAGCTGAAAGATGTTTCGCTTTCCAAAACCTTCAATACCGATACTTCAGTCTATCTTGAGATGATTTACCAGAAGACTGCATCGCTCATTGAGGCGAGTGCAGGGGCTGCTGCGCTACTGGCAGGCAAGCCCAAAGAGCCATTTATGATCTATGGACGCAACCTTGGGTTGGCGTTTCAGATGATCGATGACCTTCTTGATATTACTGCTGACAGTGCAACACTTGGCAAGCCGGCACTGCATGACTTTGTGGAAGGCAAAACGACACTGCCTTACATCTATCTCTATGAAGTACTTGATGATGCAGACAAGAAAAAGCTCAAAAGCTTGCATGCCAAGGTGCTTTCTCAAGAAGAGCAGACGTGGATCATGACGCAAATGCAGATGCACCAAATACCAATGAAGTGCTATGCCCAGGCGCGAGAACTCATCGAAGAGGCGGTTGAACTGATGAACCGTCTTGGTGAAGATGCGCTTTCTGAGATAGCAATGGAAATGATAGACAGGGAGTTTTGATGTACTATCAGGTTGTAAGTTTCTCTCATAAAAACTGTGAACTTGCTATGCGCGAGAAGCTGGCATTTGCCAACCATGAAGAGATGAAGGTGATCCTCGATCAGCTGACCCATTTCGAGTTTATCCATGAAGCTTTTATCATCTCGACATGCAACCGTGTTGAGATCGTACTTGCTACACGTGACAACTTTGCGAGCTACCATGCTGTACTGGGCTTGATGAGTCAAAAGAGTACATTGAGTTTTTATGAACTCAAAAGTACAGCTAAACGCTATGATGATGAAGAGGCGATCAGGCACATCTTTTCAGTGGTCTCCTCACTTGATTCACTGGTAATAGGGGAGTCCCAGATCACTGGGCAGGTGAAAGATGCATTCCGTTTCTCATTTCAGAATGGTACAGCAGGCAAGCGTCTTAACCGCGTCATCTCTCACGCAGTCAAATGTGCCGCACAGGTGCGCAATGCGACCAACATCTCCCAAAATCCCATCTCTATTGCCTCTGTTGCCGTAGCACAGGCACATAAGCTGCTCGGTGATAATATTCAGGGGATGAAAGGCATCGTTGTGGGTGCCGGTGAGATGGGTGTGTTGGCTGCAAAACACCTGCTTCGTGTCGGATGTGATGTCGTGATCATCGGGCGTGATCTTGAAAAAGTCGAGAAGGTTGCAGATTCGCTTGGCGAGAATGTCAAAGCTGATACGATAGAGAATCTGCCCAAATATCTCAACCGTTACCGCCTGCTCTTCTCAGCTACCTCTTCGCCTGAACCGGTGATCACGCAGGCGCTTATCGAGAATGAGACACTGCCAAGACACTGGTTCGATATGGCAATCCCTCGGGACATTGCCGATATGGATCTGCCCAAACTGGAACTCTACCGTATTGATGATCTTAAAAGCATCTCCAATGAAAACCATGCCATGCGTCAGGAGCAGGCGATCCGTGCTTCTGAGATTGTTGAACAGCATACCGAAGAGTTTTATGCGTGGCTACGTGCACTCTCTATCGAGCCGGTCATCAAGCAGATGCGTCAGCATGTCTCTGAAGCGATTGACAAAGAGATGCAGCGGGCACTGAAGAAGGGATTTGTCCCGCCGGAGTATGAAGCCAATATGCGTAAAATGGCGCAGCAGATGTTCAACCGTTTTCTGCATGACCCGACACAAAATCTTAGAAAATCATCGACTGAGAAGAAAAATGCCAACTGTATCGAAGCGGTTAAAAAGATGTTTAACATCGATACAGAACATGTTGATGCCATACAGTATAAAAACGACCATCATACCAAAGGATATAACGCGTGAGATTTTCCAGACTATTAGTACCGACAACCAAAGAGACCCCAAACGATGCGACACTGGCAAGCCATATTTTCCTACTTAGAGGTGGGTTTATCCAGTCAGTGGGTGGCAGCGGACTCTACAACTTCCTGCCGCTTGGCAAAAAGGTGCTTGACCGTGTACGAAGTGTGGTCAAAGAGGAGCTTGATGCGGCAGGATGTCAGGAGGTAAGCCTCTCCTTTGTGACACCTGCTTCACTCTGGGAAGAGAGCGGACGCTATGAGAAGTATGGCAAAGAGCTGCTGCGTTTCAAAGATAGAAAAGACAATGAGTTTGTCCTCGGTCCCACCCATGAGGAGATGATGGTTAACCTCGTGCGACATAGTGTCAAGAGCTACAAACAGCTTCCGCTGAACCTCTATCAGATCAATCTCAAGTTCCGTGATGAGATCAGACCCCGTTTTGGGCTGATGCGTGGACGTGAGTTTCTGATGAAAGACGGCTACAGCTTTCATGTCGATGAGGCAGACATGAAGCGAGAGTTTGATCTGATGGAAGAGACCTACAAAAAGATCTTCACCCGTCTTGGGCTGGCGTTCCGTGTGGTCGAAGCAGATTCTGGAGCGATCGGCGGATCGGGAAGTAAAGAGTTCATGGTGCTTGCCGACAGTGGGGAAGATACGATTGTTGTCTGTGATGCGTGTGACTATGGTGCCAACATTGAAGCGGCAGTACGTCAGGAGAAGCCATGTAACGCTTCCGCACCGCAGCTTGGCAAAGAGAAGGTACATACCCCCAACGCTTCAACGATGGAGGAGCTTGCAGCCTTTTTCGATGTCGATCCTTACTATCTGGTCAAAACGGTTGCCATGCGTGCACTCTATGATGAAGGCAGAAGCGAGATCGTGCTTTTTGCACTCAGAGGCTCTGACGAGCTGCAGGAGGTCAAAGCCTGCAATGCAGTCGATGCCAACGAACTGGTGGATGTAAGTGAAGAGGAGCTGGCTGAAGCAGGGCTTGTTGCCGGGTTTATGTCGCCGCTCAATGCCCCTGAAGAGGTGCGTGTGGTTGTGGATAACACGCTCAAAGATGCTGTCGATATGATCTGCGGTGCGAACAAAAAAGAGTACCATACCACAGGCAATACTATTTCCGGCGATTTCATATACGCCGATCTGGTCGCGGTACAGGAGGGTGACAGCTGTCCTCACTGCGGAGGCAGTCTGCGTTATACCAAAGGGATCGAAGCAGGGCACATCTTCCAGCTTGGTACCCGCTACTCCGAGCCGCTTGGGTGTACCTTTCTCGATGAAAACGGCAAGGCACAGCCGATGGTGATGGGAACGTATGGTATCGGTGTTAGCCGTCTGCTTGCAGCCATTATCGAGCAGTACCATGATGAGAAGGGATGTATCTGGACGAAAGAGTCAGCACCGTTTGATCTGTATATCATGGTCTCCAACATCAAAGACGAAGCGCAGCTTGCACTGGGTGAGAAGCTTTATGAAGTATTGCGCTCAAAGGGGATCGATGTGCTCTTTGATGACAGAAAAGACCGTTTTGGTGCCAAGATGAAAGACTATGAGCTCATCGGTATTCCCCATGCGGTCATCATCGGGAAAAAACTGGCTGAGGGACTGGTAGAGTTCGTAACACGTGACGGGATGATCAAAGAGGAGGTTTCAGCTGAGGAGATAATCTCCTTTGTTGAAGAGAAGCTATGCTGATCATCATTGCGCTGCCTTATCTGTTTCTTGAAATATACTTTTCTCTGAAGATGCTGGAGGTGATTGGTGCATTCTGGGCGACTATCTGGACGATTGGTTCGATAATCATTGGGTCGGCACTGTTGAAAAATTCGCCCTATGCAGTACTGGGCAATATGCAGTCACTGCACAGAGGAAAACTGGATGTTCGTAAATTTCAGGATGCAACGACCTCATACCTTGTCGGGGCACTGCTGCTGATCCTTCCGGGGGTACTGAGTGACTTTATGGGTGTCGCAGCCCTCTTTTACACAGTTTATTTACAATTTGTCGCTAAAATAACACCCGAACGAAACAATACAGATGATTTTTATACACACAAAGGAGAAAGTGATGTCATTGATGTCGAAATTGTTGACGAGCACGCTGATCGCAACGATCGCATTGAGCGCAAATGAAATACCAGATAATAAACTGCTTGTCAAGTATGTCAAAAGAAATATAGTCAAAAATCCACAGGTAACTGTAGATGGTGTGACGCTTATTGAGAAAAAAACGCACAAAGACCTTCCCGGATGGGATATCCTTTTAACAAATATGGATCTAACCTATCAGAACAAAAAGATACATGTCCCCGAAATCATGTTTGTCAAAGACGGATTGATTACCGGGCACCTTGTTAAAATGAAGAATGGGCATGACTATAGGGATGATATCAAGCCTACAGTGCCGAAAAGTATGTACAATGATGCACATCTTCTTTTTGGAGACAAAGATGCAGCCCATAAAATTGTAGTCTTCTCCGATCCTATGTGTCCATTCTGCCAGGAGGTAGTACCGGGCATTATGAAAGCGGCAAAAGAGCACCCAGACAAGATTGCACTCTACTATTATCATCTACCATTGCTGCGTATCCATCCTGTATCGGAGGTGCTTACACGCGTGATGCACGTAGCGCAGACACAGGGCAGAAAAGATGTTGTCGAAAAGATGTATACGCTAAAGATCGATCCTCGTGAAACAGATGTCAAAAAGATATTGCCTATTGTCAAAAAATATAGCGGTTTTGATGTAACAGAAGCGCAGATCAATGATCCAAAGGTTAGAGCAGCAATGAAACATGATGAAAATGCTGCAGCCAAAATGATGGTGGGAGGTACCCCGACTGTCTATATCGATGGTGAGTGGGATAAAATGAGAGAGGGATACAAAAAACTTATCAAGTGATTTTGAAGCAGACGGACGCTGGTACTGCCAACTTCATTGAATGTACATAAAGGATATACGTGGAAAAACTGGTTATCGCTACACGGGCGAGTGCTCTGGCACTCTGGCAGGCATATCATATCAAAGAACGGATCGAAACATCGTTTCCGGAAGTGACGGTAGAACTCAACGAGATCACCTCCAAAGGGGACAAGATTCTTGACAAACCGTTGGCACTTGTAGGTGGAAAAGGGCATTTTACCAAAGAGCTTGAAGATGAGATGCTTGCGGGCAATGCAGACCTTGCAGTACACTCCCTTAAAGATGTCCCGACCTACATTCCGGACGGATTGGAGCTGTGTGCCATTACCGAGCGGCAAGACCAGAGCGATGTCTTTCTTTCCCATACTTACAAAAGCCTCGACGAGCTTCCCCAAGGTGCAGTAGTGGGTACTACCTCTTTGCGACGCCGTATGCAGCTTTTGGAAAAACGTCCCGATCTTAAGGTCAAAGACCTCCGCGGCAATGTCAACACGCGTTTGCGAAAGCTTGCCGAAGGGCAGTACGATGCGATCATCTTGGCATATATTGGACTTAAAAGACTTGATTTGCTTAAAGATATCCCCTATGTAGAAAAACTGGACTTCTTTATCCCTCCTATGGGACAGGCTGCTTTGGGCATTGAAATTGTTGCTGACAACGACCGTATCAGAGAGATCGCCATGAGTCTTAACCATGCACCGACATTTCTCTGCACCAAAGTCGAACGCGATTTTATCTCTGTCATAGGTGCCGGATGTTCCGCACCGGTAGCTGTCAATGCAACGATGGATGAAGTAACACAGACCGTGTCTGTCAGAGCGATGATCGGCTACCCTGACGGTACGCACATTCTGCATGAGAAGATGGAAGCACCGGTAGATGAAGCGGATCTTCTTGGTGATATGCTGGCACAGAAAATGATAGAAAAGGGTGCACTCGATATTCTCGAAAATGCTGAAAAGATCGCCTTTAAAGATGAAATGCCTGAAAGACTCTGATACTTCCAAAATCGCTCCCATATTCTCATGGGAGTGAACATACAACACAAAAACAATCATTACATATTATAAATTATATACAGTAACGAGGGCAGTGCAGTAAGCCCTTTTTTGCTATAATCTCTTCAATTTGATATGAAGGTAGAAGCATGGAAGATGTCGTAGCGTGGCTGAAAGAGAACGGTAATCTGAAGGTAATCGATGAACCCCTTGATGTGGAGTTGGAGATTCCCCACGTTGCCTACATAGAGGTCAAAAAAGAGGACTCAAGACCACTTCTTTTTACCAAACCGATCAACAAAGCCAAAGGTATTGAGTATGATATGCCTGTGCTTATGAATATCTTTGCCAACAAAGAGATCACGCAGAAGATCTT
>JALTYW010000253.1 GCA_027046415.1 Sulfurovum sp. | reverse complement strand
TTTGAAGATTTATTTAGTCATTAAGACTAAAGGTTATTGACATTTTGTAAAAAAAAGTGTAAAATCGCGATACAAATTAAACAAACGGAGGATTATAAGATGAACTTTAAACCACTTGGTGACAGACTTCTTGTAGAGAGAGTTGAAGAGGTGAACACTACAGCTAGTGGTATCATCATTCCGGACAATGCGAAGGAAAAACCTTCAAGAGGAAAAGTATTGGCAATCGGAAGCGATGTGGAAGATGTCAATGTAGATGATGTCGTTGTCTTTGGGAAATACTCTGGTACAGAACTGGTCTTGGAGGACAAAGAGTATCTTGTACTTGAAGTCTCCGATGTACTGGGTGTAATCGCTTAATTACTATTTTCATAATATATAACAACAAAGGAGTTGAATCATGGCAAAAGAGATTCATTTTTCAGACAATGCAAGAAATGGACTGTATGAAGGTGTAACCAAACTGGCAGATGCTGTCAAGGTAACAATGGGACCAAGAGGACGCAATGTTCTCATCCAAAAGAGCTTTGGTGCACCGCACATCACAAAAGATGGTGTATCGGTAGCCAGAGAGATCGAACTCTCCGATACACTGGAAAACATGGGTGCACAGCTGGTCAAAGAGGTCGCAAGCAACACTGCTGATGAAGCGGGGGATGGTACTACTACTGCGACTGTACTGGCACACTCCATCTTCAAAGAGGGGCTTAGAAACATCACTGCAGGTGCCAACCCTATCGAAGTAAAAAGAGGGATGGACAAAGCAAGTGCAGCGATCATCGATGAACTCAAGAAGATCGCAAAAGAGGTCAAGGACAAAAAAGAGATCGCACAGGTGGCAACCATCTCTGCAAACTCTGATGAGACTATCGGTAACCTGATCGCTGAAGCGATGGAGAAGGTAGGCAAAGACGGTGTGATCACTGTAGAAGAGGCAAAAGGGATCAATGATGATCTTGAAGTGGTCGAAGGTATGCAGTTTGACAGAGGATACCTCTCGCCATACTTTGTAACCAACTCAGAGAAGATGACATGCGAGCTTGAGAATCCGCTACTACTCATTACCGATGGTAAGATCACATCACTCAAAGATCTGATTCCTGTACTTGAGCAGATCCAGCAAAGCGGGAGACCGCTACTGATCATCGCGGATGATGTCGAAGGTGAAGCGCTTGCGACACTGGTACTCAACAGACTCAAAGGGGTACTCAACATCGCAGCGGTCAAAGCACCCGGCTTTGGTGACAGAAAGAAAGAGATGCTCAAAGATATCGCTATCCTTACCGGCGGTAATGTGATCACTGAAGAGCTTGGTCTCAGCCTTGACAAAGCGACACTGGCTGACCTTGGTCAGGCAGGACGTGTCGTCATCGACAAAGACAACACTGTCGTTGTAGACGGCAAAGGTGACAAAGCAGCTGTTGAAGCACGTGTCAAAGAGATCAAGATCCAGATCGAGAACACTACCAGCGAATATGACAAAGAGAAGCTCCAAGAGCGTCTGGCAAAACTCGCAGGCGGTGTAGCGGTCATCAAAGTCGGTGCAGCTACCGAGACTGAAATGAAAGAGAAAAAAGAC
>JALTYW010000252.1 GCA_027046415.1 Sulfurovum sp. | reverse complement strand
CTCCATAATGACAGTCAGTGCTGAACCCGACTGGAGCTTCTCTTTGTCAAAAAAACGACCTGCCATGCTTTTGGCATCGTTGAGCCCCTCTTTGTTCATCTCGAAGATGCCAACTTCATTGGTAGAGCCAAAACGGTTTTTAAAGCCGCGCAGCAGTCTCAGTTCGGAGTTGCTGTCGCCTTCAAAATAGAGCACGGTATCGACCATGTGCTCCAGTACCCTTGGGCCTGCGATGGAACCGTCCTTGGTGATGTGCCCGATGATGAAGATGGGGATGTGCAGACTCTTGGCAATACGCATCAGCTCAAATGTGATGGTGCGTACCTGTGTGACAGAACCGGGAGCCGAGGGGGTCTCCTCGGAGTAGAGTGTCTGGATGGAGTCGATGACAATAAACCGGTAGTCTCTGCGGTTGATCTCGGTGATAACGGAGGCAAGGTTGATCTCAGAAAGCAAAAAGAGTTTTTCGTGGTTGGCACCAAGCCGGTTTGCCCGCAGTTTGATCTGCCCGGCAGACTCTTCGCCGGAGACGTAGAGCACCTCCTGCTGCTGTGTGGCAAGGTTGCCTGCGATCTTCAGTAGAAGGGTGGACTTTCCGATGCCGGGACTGCCGCCAATGAGCGTGAGTGATCCGGGTACGATACCGCCGCCAAGCACAAGGTCAAGCTCCTTGCTGCCTGAACCAAAACGTGTGATGTTGTCCTCATCCACTTCGGTGATGGGTTTTGCTTTGGGGATGGCAGGAGTTGAAGAGGAGGATGAAGCCGTCTCTTTAAGAAACTTGATCTGTTCGGCACTTAGTTCGATCATACTCTCCCATTCGCCGCAGGAGGTACATTTGCCCATCCATCTTGGTGACTGAAAGCCGCATGCCTGACATTCAAAAAGGGTTTTTTTCTTTGCCACGTTGTCTATCCTGAAGGTAAGTTTTGTGTAGTATAAAACAGTTTGGAGGGAGGAGGGATAAAATATGTCATATTGTCATATTTTACCCATAAAATTTTAGCATATCACCGGTTTCACTTGATAGCTCTGGCAGGTGCAAACGGCAAAGCCGCCCTACGGGTTGAGTGCACCTTTGTCACTATCAAGTGAAACCTCTTCCGGTAATGATTTAGAAATACTTAAAGAAATATCTCATCAAGAATGGTATTGACATACTCATTTGCCTTAAAGCGCATCAGATCCTCAGGCTGTTCGCCTGTACCAATGTAAAAGATGGGCATTTGAAGCTCATCAGCAATGCTCAGTACAGAGCCGCCTTTTGCCGTACCATCAAGCTTGGTGATGATGATCCCGTCTATGCCTATCATTTCATCAAAGGCTTTTGCCTGATTGATAGCAGAGCTGCCCTGTGTACCATCGAGGATGAGCATTTTGCGGTGGGGTGCGCCCTCCATGGCTTTGCCTGCAACGCGGATCATCTTCTTAAGCTCTTCACTGAGGTTGGTCTGTGTATGCAGACGTCCTGCCGTATCGATGATGACATGCTCTAAGCCTCTTGCTTTTGCCGCTTCAATGGTATCGTAGACCACTGCTGAAGGATCATGTCCCTGTCTGGTAGCGACAATAGGGATCTCAAGCCTGTTTGCCCATCGGGTAAGCTGTTCGATCGCTGCGGCACGGAAGGTGTCACCCGCACCGAGAATAACCCCTTTGCCTTCGTTTTTGTATTTGTAGGCAAGTTTGGAGATGGTGGTGGTCTTTCCTGCACCGTTGACACCGATGATCATCTCCACATAGGGAACGGCATTGCTCTCTTTCCAGTCGGCTTTGTACTGAAATACAGAGATGAGCGAGTTGAACGCCTGTGTTCGGGTAATGGTGTCAGGCAGTGCCTCAAGCAGACGCTCTACCAGTTCGTAGTTGACATCTGCTTCAAGGAGGATATCTTCAAACTCCTCTTTGGTGATGGCTTTTTTCTTTTCGGGTGCGATCTCTTTGATCGCTTCGGATGTTTTTCCAAATACTTTTTTTAAGATTCCAAACATAATATATACTCCTTGTTTTACTGCAGCAGTGTTTTGATGTCGTGTTCAAGCATCTCTATGGGGACAGCTCCCTCATAGTGTCGCCAGTAGTGTCCGCTGCGAAAGATAACGGTAAGCGGAATAGGCACATTTTCGGAAAAATGTAAAGGGGAGAGTACTTCTTTGGCAAAATGGTTGTTTTGCTGACTGGCAGTAATATAAAAATTGGCATGTTGCTCCTGGATAAATGTGCCAAGCTGTTGTAGATACTTTTCCGGGTTTATCAAAATACCCATGATAAAGACATCTTTGTCATATTTTTTTTGAAGTTCAGAGAGATAGGGCACTTCACTCTTGCACGGCAGTGACCAGGGGGTAAAAAAGTAGAGTATGACCAGAGGCTGGGAGATGTCTTTGAAAAGAAGCTGAGTTCCATTAACGGAAATATAGTGGCGTTGTTCAGTAAGATCGGTTAATATGAAGTTCTTTCCTGTTGCCGGATAGATGGTTGTTGTATTCTCCTCCAGTCTGTCTTTGCCTTGCTCAAGGGTTTCACGTGTTATGGTATCGTTTTGTTCCGTTTGCGTCATCTGCTCGAAGGGGTTTTTGCGCTTCTCTTTTTTTTCGCATCCTTGGAAAAAGAGTGAAAGGACAAGAAGGACAAGCAGTGTACGGATAATGGTATTTTCCCTCACACGGTTCCTTTTGGTATAATGGCGTTGCCTACAGTATACTCTGTTGGACAAAAAGTTAAAAATTATATCTAAAGAGCATTAAAAAGAATGGAAACTGGTCAAAAAAATATCAAGCAGCGATTTCGCCAAAAATGTTTGAAAAAACTCCAAAGGGCTACGGGATACAGTGCTTATGTGAAGGATAGAAAAGTACTTGAAAAACTGTATACTCTCATACGAAACAGTGATGCACATACTTTGATGCTCTATCTGCCGCTTGCGACGGAGGTGAATCTCTATCCTCTGATAAAACGGTTGCGTAGAGAAGGGAAAGTAGTCTATGTACCCTTTATGGAAGGTAAAAGTTTCAGGTTGGTAAAATATAGATACCCGCTGGAGAGAAAGCGGTTTGGAATCAAAGAACCAAAATATTCAAAACAGTATAGAAAGAGACAGATAGATATCGCTGTTGTACCTATTGTCGGTATGGATGCCACCTATAGACGTGTGGGATTTGGCAAAGGGATGTATGACAGATTTTTTGAAAAAGAGATGAAAAATATAGCGACAACTGTATTTGTGGCACGGACACTGTGCTATTCAGAACGTATTGTAACAGATGACTATGATGTCAAGGCCGATGTGGTGATAGTGCCGTAAATAGATATATTTTTTATACTTTTTCTCGCAAATGCAATCAGAAAAAGGATAAACCATGTTAGGTGAGGTGATAGCCGGCAGTATTGGAATGCTGTCGGGAGCAGGGATTGCCCTGTTGTGGATGAAGGTCAGTGAAAAGAGACGCTTCTCCCATTTTGAGCTTGAAGCGAAGGCAAAAGCGAAAGCCATAGAGAATGAAGCGGAACTGCTGCTTCAGGAGACGGAGGTCAAGCTTAAAGCCAAAGAGATAGAGCATGAAGCGGCATTCCAAAAAAGGGTTGCCGAGGTTGAAGAGCGCAACAGAGCGTTGATCTTGCAGCAAAAAGAGCTTGATACAGAGAAAAAGCAGCTGCAGCATCAGTCGCATGCACTGCTGGAAAAAGAGGAAGCCCTCGATGCACTGGAGATGCAGAAGCGTCAGCAGATTGCCGAAGCGGTAGAGAAACTTCAAAACAGTGCTGCGATGACGGTAGAGGAGGCAAGAAACTACATCCTTGAGAAGGTAGAGGAGCAGAGCCGGGCAGAGGTAGCGGCGATAGTACGCAAGTATGAGAAGATTTCCAAAGAGGAGGGTGAGAAAAAAGCAAACTACATCCTTGCCCAGGCAACAACCCGTTATGCCGGTGAATTTGCCGGAGAGAGGCTTATCAACCTTGTGACCCTTCCAAGCGATGAGCACAAAGGACGCATCATCGGTAAAGAGGGGCGTAACATTAAAGCCCTCGAGATGTTACTGGGGGTTGATATCATCATCGATGAGACGCCGGGGGTGATTTTGGTAAGCTCTTTCAACCTTTACCGCCGTGCAATCGCCACAAGGGTGATCGAGATACTGGTCGAGGATGGGCGTATCCATCCCGGTCGGATCGAAGAGGTGCATGAAAAGGTTGAACGTGAGTTCGAGCAGAAAACCTTTGAAGAGGGGGAGAATGTCCTGATAGACCTTGGTATCTTCCCGATGCATGAGGAGCTGACCCGGCTGATAGGCCGTCTGAAATACCGTGCAAGCTACGGGCAGAATGCTCTGGCACACACTCTTGAGGTGGCACGTCTTGCCAAAGTGATGGCAGCGGAGATGGGCGGAGATGAGAAGCTTGCCATGCGTGCAGGATTGCTGCATGATATAGGCAAGGCACTGACACAGGATCTTGGTGGCAGCCATGTCGAGATAGGGGCGGAACTCTGCCGCCGCTATGGAGAGCATCCGACTGTGATCAATGCCATCTATGCCCACCACGGGCATGAGGAGCCAGACTCGGTAGAGAGTGCTGCTGTCTGTGCTGCCGATACCCTCTCTGCAGCACGTCCGGGAGCCAGACGAGAAGTACTTGAGAGCTTTACCAAGCGTGTCAAGGAAATTGAGGAGATCGCTACCTCCAAACAGGGCGTACAGAAAGCCTATGCGATCAATGCGGGGCGTGAAGTGCGTGTTTTTGTCAATGCAGCAAAACTGAGTGACAATGAAGCAGTACTGCTCAGCCGTGAGATTGCTAAAGAGATAGAGCACAAAGTACAGTATCCCGGAGAGATTAAGGTGAATGTCATTAGAGAGACGCGATCTACAGCATTGGCAAAATAGAGAGTGGTGGTGCTGCTTAAAAACCCTATAATGTTATAAGAGTATAATATTACCCATCATTTTAAAACAAAGGTAGATCCGTGGACAGATGTAAAGAGATCGTTGCAAATGTAAAAATGGAAGAGTGTTATGAGGGGATGAGCCTTGTATTTGAAGAAAACAGAGATGATCTTAGAGATGAGATCAATGCTGCCATAGAAAAGGCATGCAGCCAAACAGGTCTGAAGCCTCTTGTATTTGATAACAAGCAGACAGATAAGTCAGGGCATGAAGCATTTTACATTGAATTTACAGATGAAACACAGCGTGAAAGCGGTGCTTTTTTTGAATGTGTACTGAAAGAGCTTGGCATCGATAAGTGTGAAAACGATGTTATTGAGGGGTAGGAAGATGCTAAGAAGAAGCTTTTTAAAAGGTATACTGGCACTGTGTGCCGGCATCAGTCTGCTGCATGCGGCAGAGAGTAAAGCGCCGGTAGTTGTGCTCGAGACCAATGTCGGAAAGATCGAACTGAAACTTTTTCCAAAAGCGGCTCCGCTTGCTGTAGAGAACTTTGTAACCCATGTAAAAAACGGTTACTACAACGGGCTGATCTTTCACCGTGTCATCAAAGGTTTTATGATACAAGGTGGTGACCCTACCGGTACCGGACGCGGCGGTGAGTCCATCTGGCACAAAGAGTTTAAGAACGAATATGCTCCCAACCTGACATTTGACCAGCCGTTTTTGCTTGCTATGGCAAACCACGGTCCCAACACCAATGGAAGCCAGTTCTTCATTACTGTTGCACCTGCACCGTGGCTCAACGGTGGCTATACGATCTTTGGAAAGGTCATCAAAGGACAGGATGTTGTGCAGAAGATCGACAATGTAACTACCGGTCCAGGAGACAGACCGATGTTTGATCAGACTATCAAAAAAGCCTACCTGAAATAGTGAAGAGTGAAGAGTGAATAGTGAAGAGTGTCGGTATGCTTTTCTCATGAAAAGCTGCTATTTGTGTAAAAGTGTATGCCAATGAATCTTCAGGAGATTAGAGAAGAGCGGCGCAAGTGGCTGACATGGAAAAACATTCAGCCACTTCAGGATGCGATTGGCAGATTGCCTAAATATAACGATGTCGTATGCAGTTTTGGTGACAGGGTAACGATTGAGATACAAAATCTCTCTGTTTCTGATGTCGAGACCATCGAGCAGACAGCACGACTGATGATGCCGTGGCGCAAAGGACCCTTTCAGATCAATAACCTTTTTATTGACTCAGAGTGGCAGAGTCAGATCAAGTACAATCTGCTTGAACCCCATTTTGATCTCAAAGACAAAGTGGTCGGTGATATCGGCTGCAACAACGGTTACTACCTTTTTCGTATGCAGACACAGCAGCCCAAAAAGCTTGTCGGCTTTGACCCCTCTGCGATCTACTACTCACAGTTTCAGTTCATTGACCATTTTGTGAACTCGTCCATTGTCTATGAGATGCTGGGAGTGGAGCATGTCGAATTGTATGAACACAAGTTTGATACGCTCTTTTGTCTTGGGGTACTCTACCACCGTTCCGATCCGGTCGGCATGCTCAAGTCACTCTTTAAGGGGCTTAACAAAGGGGGAGAGCTGATACTTGATACCTTTATGATAGATGGAGAGGATGAGGTGTGCCTGACACCCAAAGAGCGCTACTCCAAAATCCCGAACATCTACTTCATTCCCACAGTCAATGCGTTGAAAAACTGGTGTTACCGGGCTGGATTTGATGATGTAGAAGTACTCGAGATCAAAAAAACAGACCTCAATGAACAGCGCAAGACAGAGTGGATTGCAACCCAAAGCCTCGAAGACTTCCTCGACCCCAACGACCCAAACAAGACAGTCGAAGGCTATCCTGCCCCCAAACGTGTTTATATCAAGGCGCATAAAGCATGGTAGTCTTAAATTCCGAAAGCAATAAAATATCCAAACAACCTGAAAGTTACTTTTATTTTTAAATAAGGAAGATTTAGCTATAAATACGCTACTAAAAGAGGAAAACAGAAAAAACTTTAAGGTTTTTCCCGGTTTTCAAGATACAGGACAGCGTAAAGAGATGAGAATATTAACAGTAGGTTTTGACGACGACTATGTAAAAGAGCTCGAAAAAGAGCTTGAAAAGTACTTTATCTGCATTGTTGACAATGCCAAAGATATGTATGATGCGACCAACTTTACCGATTTTAGACACTATGAACTTGTTATCATAGTTGATGAAGGTGTAAAGTTTTCTTTGGAGCGTTATGTCAATGAGGTAAAAAAGAAGAAGAGTGAGACGAAGATCATCATTTTGACAGACAAAGTGCGTCAGCAAAAAGAGTTCTTTGATCTTGGGATCGATGATGTCATTACCCATCATACTGAACACCCCGACCTTGTTGCCGCACGTGTACTTGCCAATATGAGACATTTGTTCGGCACCCAGGTCAATATTGACAAGCTTGTGATCGACATTGCCAACAAAAAAATAGAGTTTGATGAGAAGATCGTTTCACTCAACGGAAAGACATTTGATATTCTTGCCTATTTGGCACTGCGTAAGCAGCGGGTCTTCAGCAAAGACGAGATCATCAACGCACTTTGGGAAGAGCCTGAATATGTCAGTGACAACACAGTTGAAGTAGCCATTAATCAGATTAGAAAACGGCTTAAGAGTATTCTTGGTTTCCAGGTTATCCATACCGTGCGCAGACGCGGGTATAAGTTCTCCTATTAGTCTTTATCCAAATCTTTCTCTGTTTTAAATTGTAGAGTGCGTAATCACGCACCTTTTAGACACATAATGACAGCAACGATCTATTTTTTACACACACTTTGAAGGTGCGTGATTACGCACCCTACGTAACTAAAAAAAGGACAGTTTTGGATCAAAATACACATCTAAATATCGACCCTGTATTGTGTGGTAAGGCAACATCTATCGATGAAGGCTATGCTGAAGTAGTACTGCATACAACACAGCAGATGCGTGCAGATGAGAGTGGACTCGTACATGGCGGATTTGTATTTGGGGCTGCAGATTTTGCGGCTATGTGTGCCGTTAATGATCCTAAAGTGGTACTGGGAGCAGCCGATGTAAAGTTTGTTGCACCAGTCAAAGCAGGTGATGTTGTAGTGTGC
>JALTYW010000251.1 GCA_027046415.1 Sulfurovum sp. | reverse complement strand
GTTGTCATTGATGATGTTCATCTTGTGCTGCAGCTTTTGAAGCTGTTTCTGCGCGACTCTGGCAATGTGGGTCTTGGCACGGTCATAGTAGCTGAGGAATGCCTTTTTGGTGCTAAATCTGCGCAGACACTCGTACGCCTCTTTGGATTCGCGTCCGGCAAAATCGTAGTGCATACCAAAGAAGATGCCCAGTATCTGGATGAAGACAAAGAGCAGACCGAGTATCATAAAGGTGGCATCACCGCCTTTCTGGTTGGTCTCATCTTCAATGTTGGCACTGCTTTGTGCCGGTTTGCTGCCGCTCTCTGATTTGGGTGCATCATCACCAAACAAAGAGGCAAGATCATCTTCTGCATCTTTGCTGTCGGCATCGCCAAAGAGTGCACCTACATCATTGTCACTTCCTGCATCGGCATCGCCAAAGGGGGAATCGCTGTTGTCATTGAAGATGTTGACGGCACTCTCATGGGCAGAGGCGATCTCCTGTACAAGCACCTGATGTCTGATGTAGGTGGCTCCTATAGCAACGGCGATGATGAATGCCAGTGTCAGCATGGTTTTGGTGTAGGTGGTTTTGACCTTGTCGTTCACATCGAGACGGTTGAGCATACGGATGTAGTTGGGGGACTCTTTGTCATCAAATGTGTTGTCAATAGTAATGAGCTGCTCGTCAGGCTTGAGGTCGCGCCAGTTGCTGCCGCCAGCGTTGTCGTTCTTGTACCATCGGCGGATCTTTTTGATAAGTGTGTTTTTGTGAAGCTCCTGTCCGGTAAGGTGTGTCAGCCACACCAGAAGGATCGCAAGCATGGCAGCAACCCCCACAGCACCCTTCTGCTGTGTCGCCTCACTCGCTCCAGGGATGGTGAAGCCGGCAAGCACATAGGCAAACCCGAATGCTTCGACGATCACCAGTACGAAGATCATGATCCAGATAAATGTCGGTGTGGGTTTGCGTCCCAGTTCTCCTACCGCATGGAGGTAGTCTTTGGCTTCATCGTACGACTCATCATCGAGATCGACCTTTTCATAAAAGTTGTAGTAGTCGCGGCAGAGACGCTCCTCGGAGTAGAACCATTTGTGATTTTCGTCAAACCCCTCGATATCTTTTGCCAGACGGGAAAGTTTCCCGATAACAGGGAAGTTGTAGGTGAAATTGAGCCACCAGAACTTTACCTCCTGCCAGTGTGTGATCATGAAGGCAAGGAGGATGACCCCAAAGCCCAATAGCAGTGTTTCTATTTGATGCATCATAATAAATGCCCATATCTGTTCCATTCGGTTTTCTCCATCTTGTAGTATCGGTAATTATTATAGCTAAAAATAATTTGGAAATACTGGCAAAGAGTCCTTTTTATATTACCTGTCAGATTATAGGAAAAATGATATAATTGAATGATATTGTTTAGATAATATATTACAAAACTAAATTCTGTAGCAGTTTTTGGAAAAGCGAATAGGGGCAGGGATGATAGTAGACACTGATGCAGGGGTAAATAGTATATGATTTCAAAAAAGATTATTCTGGTCGGAGATTTCTCGACAGGAAAGACCAGCCTTATCCGCCGGTTTGTTGACAACCAGTTCAGCGATGCCTACTTGAGCACCATCGGCGTCAAAATCTCCCGTAAAGAGATTCTACTTGAAGATACTACACTGCAGGGACTCATCTGGGATATCGAGGGTGGTACTCCTTCCAAACCTGTCAATACAACCTACATCCTTGGTGCACATGGTGCGATTTTGGTGGCAGATATTACCAGGGAAGAGACCATAGAAAACCTTGATACATACGTTGGTATAGTCCACAAACATGCTCCTCTGGCACCGATCGTTTTCGTTTTGAATAAAAGCGACAAACTGTCAGAGTCAGATCGACAGAAGGTATATGCTCAAACATGTGAGCGTTATGCAGAAATGTCCGGACAGATCTATCTGACGTCAGCAAAAAGTGGCGAAGGGGTTGAAATGGTATTTGACACTATCGCAAGAATGATGCTTTCACAAAGGTAATTCCATGCATATTCAAGAGATCCTCAATGCCATCTATGCCAACCATGTCTATGAGTATATTGTTGTCGATGAAGCCTATAAGGTGATAGAGTTTTCAGACAAAGTATTTGAAATCTGCAGCAAGAATGCCAAGGAGTGTGACAATATCAATCTGTATGAGATTGTACCTGAACTCTATGGGCTTGAAACGGTACTTGAAGGGATTTTGAAAGGGGAGCGTCAGGCTTTTACTATTCCCTATATAGAAAAGTTTCAGGGAAAGTACCTGCATATTCATGTACACCCTGGACGTCGAAAACCTTCTGTAGACAAGGAAGGAAGACTCTTTGAGAGTCTTGTGGTGCTCTTTGAAAATGTCACCGATATGGCGTTGACGCAGCAGAAACTGATACAGGAGCGTAACGAAAAAACGCTTCTTCTGGATGATATCTCCCAAAAGAATGCACAGCTGAAACGTTTTAATGGGCAGATGCAGGAGATGGTGGATGAAGAGATCCGGAAAAACATGGAAAAGCAGAAGATGGTGGAACTTCAGTCACGCCATGCACAGATGGGTGAGATGATCGGGATCATCACCCACCAGTGGAAGCAGCCTCTCAATGTGATCAGTCTTATTGTCAATGTGCTGAAGCTTGATCTGAAAAAGCGTACCCTCTCCAATGAGATGATAGAGAAGAAACTCGATGATGTCCTCAAGCAGGTACGCTATATGGATCAGACGGTAAAAGATTTTCAGAGCTTCTTCAATCCCTCCAAAGAGAAGATACTCTTTAATATCTATGAGAGTATTCAGAGTATACTTGGATTGATAGACTATGAATACAGCCATCAGGACATCTCTCTGGAACTGCGTGGCAGTAAGAATATCTCTGCCTATGGATATCCGAATGAATTCAATCAGGTGATCTTGACATTGCTGAAAAATGCAAGGGATGCCTTTATGCAGCATCCGCATGATCATATGCGTATAGTGATCGACATTTCCGAAGAGAATGGCAGTCCTCTTATCAGGGTAGAGGACAATGCCGGAGGTATATCAGAAGAGGTGATTGATAAGATATTTGACCTGTATGTAACAACCAAAGAGAATGGTTCCGGATTGGGCTTGAATATTGCAAAAAATGTGATAGAACAAAATATGGAAGGTAAAATAGATGTACGCAATACAACAGAGGGGGCATGCTTTACAATAGTGCTTCCCAAAACTGCTGCATCCGGCAATTAGACGCACTTCACGCTTCTTAACGATGTGCGGGTCTGCTCTGGATCCCTGCACTCTCTCCACATTTCTTTTTCTGATTTTGATCTGTATTAACATTTAAGACGAGATTCGGATGTATAATATGTATATGTGACGCTCAAAAGGAATGATACGATGGTAACAGAGCAGAATCGACAACATACGCAGACAGATATGACAAAGGGGCTGAGTAGCGAGGAGGCGAAAAAGCGTCTTGAAAAGTATGGTCCCAATGCGATCGAAGCCAAAGAATCCACATGGCTGCAGCGTCTTTTTAAACGTTTCTGGGGTCCCATCCCATGGATGATAGAAGTCGCTGCCGTACTCTCTGCCATGGTGCAGCGCTGGGAAGACTTTACCATTATTACCATCCTTCTTTTTGTCAATGCGTTTGTTGATTTCTATCAGGAGTCTAAAGCGCTCAATGCCATTGCGGTGCTTAAAAAGAAACTGGCGCGCAAAGCCTTGGTACTGCGTGACGGGGAGTGGCAGGAGATCGATGCGAAAGCACTCGTTCCCGATGACATTGTGAAAGTCAAGATAGGCGACATTGTCCCTGCTGATGTCAAACTGCTCAGCGGCGGTGAGTTTCTGCTTGTCGATCAGTCAGCATTGACGGGAGAGTCGCTGCCTGTACATAAAAAGATCGGTGACGATCTCTATGCCAATGCCATCATTAAACAGGGAGAGATGCAGGCTGTAGTGACAGCGACAGGAGCATATACCTATTTTGGAAAAACGGTAGGACTTGTTGCCAAAGCGCAGCGTGAAGAGAAGAGCCACTTTCAGAAAATGGTACTCAATGTAGGAAACTTTCTTATTGCTCTTACGGTTGTGATGATTGCGATTATCCTCTATGTGGGCATCAGCAGAGATGAGTCGTTCTCAGAACTGCTGATCTTCTCTCTGGTGCTTACCATTTCCGCTATTCCTGTCGCCATGCCTGCAGTGTTGACGGTTACAATGGCAGTCGGGGCGAGAAAGCTGGCATCCAAAGAGGCGATTGTAACCCGTCTTGCTTCCATAGAAGAGCTGGCGGGGATGGATATACTCTGTTCGGACAAAACCGGTACGCTCACACAAAACGCAATGACGCTTGCAGAACCTTTCCTTGCTCCCGGTTTTAAAGCAGATGATCTCTTCTTCTATGCGGCACTTGCAAGTAAAGAGGAGAATCATGACCCTATAGAAGCACCGGTCTTTGAGTATCTGAAGCATCATGGAGACTATGCGAAACTTTCCGGCTACCGTCTGAAAAAATTTATGCCGTTTGACCCTGTCCGCAAACGTACTGAAGCTGTGGTGGAGAAAGAGGGGTGTGATCTGGTCGTTACCAAAGGTGCACCGCAGGTTATTATCGCGTTGAGCAGCATCGATGAAGTGCAGAAACATGATATCCAGGCACAGGTGTATACCTTTGCACAGAAGGGTTTCAGAACACTGGGGGTTGCCTACAGAAAATGCGAAGATGAGAGTTATACTTTTGTCGGTCTTATCCCGCTTTACGATCCGCCTCGTGAGGACTCCAAAGAGGCGATCGAAAGTGCAAAGAAGTACGGTGTGACAGTCAAGATTGTCACAGGTGACAACATTGCAGTTGCCAAATTCATTGCAGTGTTGTTGAATGTCGGAGAGCACATTGAAGACATCCGTGAGCTCAAGGGCGAAGGGATGGCAGAATATGTCAGGCTCTCAGAAGTGCTTGCAAAAGCATTTGCCAAAGTACTGCATCCGGATATGCCAAAAGAGCGGATCGCGTCTGTTACGAAAGCAATTGTGGAGGAGGTAAAAGATGAGCTTACCCATTCACCTCTGCCAAGCGGTACCGTTAAAAAACATGAATCGGAGATTGTGGCACTGATAGAGAAAGCAGATGGGTTTGCACAGGTATTCCCCGAAGATAAATACTTTATTGTCGACCAGCTTCAAAAAGCCAATCATATTGTCGGAATGACAGGTGACGGTGTCAATGATGCGCCTGCTTTGAAAAAAGCAGACTGCGGGATTGCCGTCAGCGGCGCGACCGATGCGGCAAGAGCAGCGGCAGATATTGTCCTGATGGCACCGGGGCTTTCTGTGATCATCGATGCGATCAGGGAAGCGCGTATCACTTTTGAACGGATGAAGAGTTATACGATCTACCGTATTGCCGAGACGATCCGTATTATCATCTTCATGAGCCTTGCGATCACGCTCTTTAATTTCTATCCGATCACTGCGATCATGATCATCTTGCTGGCGCTGCTGAACGATCTTCCAATTCTGATGATCGCTACGGACAATACCAAGATGCACCAGCAGCCTGTACGGTGGGACATGAAAGAGATGCTGATACTCTCATCATGGCTTGGGATCGCGGGGGTACTCTCCTCCTTTACGCTTTTTTGGGTAGCGATGTCTGTGATGAAACTGCCTCTGGCGTATGTGCAGTCGATGTTTTTTGTCAAATTGATTGTTGCTGGGCACAATACAATCTTCAATACCCGTATTGATACATGGTTCTTCAATCGTCCTTGGCCATCGGCGAAACTCTTCTGGGTTTCGCAGTTTACAGCAGTTGCCGGAACGGTGATCGGTGTGTATGGATTTGGTCTCATGCAGCCGATAGGATGGGGTATGGCAATATTCCTATGGATCTATGCGCTAAGCTGGTTTGTCTTCAATGATATGGTCAAAATAGGGGTGATCCGCTATTCCCGTAAACGGTACAAAGAGGATATCATTTAGATGGGGTCAATATGTATTTGAGTACCGATCTGATTCATCTGACCGTTACAGTGGTCTTTAGTTTTCTGGTCGGGCTGGAGATGAAGACCTATCGGCAGGTGTATCATCCCAAGGACAGCAACCTCTTTTTCGGTACGGCGCGTACCTATACCTTTATAGGGATTTTAGGGTACATTTTCTATCGTATAGAACCAGAGTATCTCAGTCTCTATATTGTGGTGCTCATTTTGTTGTCGGTACTTTTTATTATTTTTTACAGGCATAAGGTAGAAGAGGGCAGATCAAGCATACTCCCCTATGCGGTAATGCTTGCTGTCTATGCCTTTGGCCCGTTGAGTGAGCGTTTTGCACTCTGGATGCCGTCACTGCTTTTTGTGCTGGTTATTTTTCTTCTCAATGCCAAGCGTTCACTGCAGCGTTTCAGCAGTGATATCAATATGCATGAGTTCGAGACTCTGGGGAAGATGGTGCTGCTCTCTGCGGTCATTTTGCCACTGCTGCCCGATACCAATACCATTCCCTACCTTCCCATATCCCCGTTTAAAATATGGCTCGCGGTTGTGGTCATTTCGGGTATCAGTTACGGCGGATATCTGGTACAGAAATATCTTTTCCCCTCTAAGGGATACTTCCTGACCGGTATTTTCGGCGGTACGTACTCTTCAACTGCAACAACCGTTGTTCTGGCACGAAAAGCCAAAGCAGGGGGAAGCAACCCCGTTATTGATGCGGCGATCATTGCGGCAACGGCAATGATGTATTTGCGGCTGCTGGTGGTTGCAGCTGTTTTCAACTTCAGTGTTGCCAAGACACTGCTGCTGCCGTTTGGCATCATGGCGGCAGCAGGTATGGGCATCGCTTCAGTCTATATGCTATGGAGAAAACAGGATGCCAAACATGCTGACTTTGTGGACAAAAACCCGCTGGAGCTGGGTACGGCATTTCTCTTTGCGGCACTGTTTGTGTTGATGATGGTCTTGACACACTTTGTCATCTCTCACTATGGTGAGGGTGGTTTGAGGGCACTTTCATTTGCTGTGGGCTTTACCGATATCGATCCGTTCATCCTCTCGCTTTTGACAGGGAAATACGGTGTAATGGAGCATGAAATTGTCTCTGCTATCATGATCGCCGCAGGCAGCAACAACCTGCTTAAAGCACTTTATGCGGTATGGTTTGGGGGATGGAAAGGGGGAAGGCATTCAGCGCTTTGGATAGGTATATTGGGAATTATAACTATTGGATGGGCACTCTTTTAAGCCCTATCCATAGAGGCGTTTAAAGAGCATCATGCCCAGCATGGTCGCTGTGATGCAGAGTATGACATTGAGGGTGATGTTCATAGTGACACGTCCCCAGAGCCCGCCCTGAAGCATGGTGAGTGTCTCAAGTGAAAAGGTAGAGAAGGTTGTCAGTGCCCCAAGCATGCCGGTAATAACCAGTGCTTTCTGGTGTGGGGCGACGACCGATTCAAAATAGAGCGCCATAAACCCGATGATGAAACTGCCCAGTATGTTGACACTCAGGGTGCCTACCGGAAAGAGGGTAGGTGAGAGTTTCTGTACCCATCCGCTAATGAGAAAACGCAAAATGGCTCCGACAAATCCGCCTGTACCGACGGCAAGCAAAAGCAACGGTTGCATCAGGCTTCTCCTTCAAACTTTGGATGGTGGTAGAGCACGACATCGATGTCATGGGTGGTCACAAGCCCCTCTTTGATCATCTCTTTTGCCGCTTCGAGAAAATCGGCGATCTTCTCCTCTTTTTCGATAATGGTAATAAGCAGCGGCACCTTCTGTTTGAGTACCCAGACATTGAAGCTGTGTATCTCGGAGTGCGCCCCAAGTCCGGCAACTCCTTTAAAGACGGTTGCTCCTGCAAGTCCCATCTCTTTGGCAAGAGAGAGGAGTGCCTCAAAAAGCGGTTTCCCCTCGTAGGTATCTTCATTGCTGATGTAGATTTTCAGCTCTTTACGTTTTCCAAGGTAGCGTTGCATGGCATCTCCTCTGCAGTTTGTCTATGGGCATTATACATCAAAAATCCAAACAGTTATGAACGCTTGTCTCTCTTGTATACTCTGCTAAAGAGGTGACCTCTAACATAC
>JALTYW010000250.1 GCA_027046415.1 Sulfurovum sp. | reverse complement strand
GTCATAGACCTTGAGGGCATCTTTGAGGAAAAAGCTGTTGCCAAGGCTTTTGCTCATCTTCTCGCCGTCGATCTGAACAAAGCCGTTATGCATCCAGTATTTGGCAAGGGCGTGTCCTGTGGCACAGCGGCTTTGTGCCGCTTCGTTCTCATGGTGTGGAAAGAGTAGGTCTGCCCCGCCTCCGTGGATGTCGATGCTGTATTCGCCGTTGCCTTCAAAGTACTTCTCGATCATTGCTGAACACTCGATATGCCAGCCGGGTCGTCCGGAGGAGAAAGGGGTATCAAAGCAGATATCCTCTTCTCCCTTGCAGGCTTTCCAGAGGGCAAAGTCTTTGGGGTTGTGTTTTTCGCTGTTGTGTGCAACACGGCTTAGATTCTCTTCATCGTCATGGACTTTGTGCGAGATCTCTCCGTAGTGCGGGTCTTTGGAAGTGTCAAAATAGACATCCCCGTTGCTGACGATATAGGCACACTCTTTGTCGAGAAGCGTCTGTATCATCTGCTGTATAGCACCGAGTGATTCGGTCGCTTTGGGTTCGATGTCGGCACGTTGTACACCAAGCTGTGCCATCTCGTCGAGATAACGCTCGATGTAGTAATCGGTGATCTCCTGCATACTCTTGCCGGTAGCTTCGACCTTTTTGATGATCTTGTCATCGATATCGGTAAAGTTTTTTGCCAGTGTCACCTTATATCCAAGTGCTCTGAGGGTACGGCAGAGCAGATCGAACGCAAGCGAACTGCGCGCATGTCCCAGATGGGCATCGTCATAAACAGTCGGACCGCAGACGTAGATGGTGGCTTCGCCGGCTTTGATAGGCTCAAAGGGACGTTTGGTTTTTGTGACGCTGTCGAAGATGACCATCATGATGTTGACCTTGCTGATAAAAATAGTAAAGGGATTATAGCAAATTTATCTGATGAGGGAAAGTAGCCATTGATTGACTTCGTAAAGCATCAGTGCAAAAATGACGAGAAATGCCATAAGATAGAGTGACCGTCTATTGCGGATGATCTTGATGAACTTTTGAGTGCCTATCTCTTTGACGGTAAAAGCAAAGAGTACCCATCCACCGATACTGCCTGCCAGTGCCAGCCCTGCTGCTCCCATAAACTGCATCAGTATCAGTGACGATGTGACGGAGGTAATGAGTGAGTAGACTGCGACTTTAGCTGCTTTTTTATGGCGGTGGGAGGCATAGAGAAAGAGAGAAAAGAGTTTGGCAAGCCCAAAAGGAACCAGCCCCACCATATACATCTGCAGGACATGGGTAGTCTGGAGTGTTTCAAAGGTGGTGAACTTTCCTCTTTCAAAAAGCAGCCAGACAATAGGTTCGGCAAGGAGCATACCCCCGAGTGTAGCAGCGCCAAGGAGAAAAGCGAGCAGCCAAAATGCCTGTGAGAGGTTTTCATAGGCTTTTGCTTCATCACCGTTGTTCAATGCTTTGGATACAGCAGGAAAGAGTGCAGTTGAGGTGGCAATGGCAATGAGTGCGAGAGGAAGCTGAAAGACACGGTTGGCATAAAAGAGGAAAGAGACAGATCCCGCCATCAGAAATGTTGCCAGCAGTGTGTCTACAAAAGCGGATATCTGAGGTGTAGAGTTACCGAGGATGCCTGGAAGAAACAGGCTTTTGAAATGTTCTGTTTCCGCTTTGACATCTTTTTGATTTCGGTATTTCCAGCCACCTAACAGAAGTCTGTCCAGTTTCAGTCGGCGCAGGGTGAAAAGATGTGCGCTAATCTGCAGGATCCCACCGACAAGTACAGCGACACTTAATGCATAGGCAACTGTTTTTGGATCCTGCTTCATATAGAGCCAAAGCGCACATATCATGGAGATGTTTAGCAATGCAGTTGAGAGAGCGGTGGTAGCAAAATGCTCTTTGTACTGCAGCAGTGTTGCCAAAAAGGTAACAATGAAAATAAGATCAAGGTACCAGAAGTTAATGGCAGTAAGTGGTGCTGTCTCTTCAATAAGATTCCATGACCAGCCCCATGCCATCAATTTTGTCATAGGTTCAGGAAAGAGTGTAACCATCAGAGAAAAGAACATAATAAATATGATAAAACGCAAAAATACAGCTGTTGAGAAGACACCTTTGTGTTTTGATGCGATAAATGAGGGCATAAAAGCTTGTGTAAAAGCGCCTTCGGCAAAGATACGCCGAAAAAGATTGGGAAGCTTGAATGCGATAAAAAACATATCAGACCAGATTGAAGCTCCCAGTGCTGATGCCATGAGCACATCCCGAATGAGACCGGTAATGCGTGAGAGCAGGATGCCGAAGCTGTTGGTAAAGATAGATCGCAGTCGCATGATTCTCTTTGTGTTTAAGGTGGACGTATTTTATCGTAATGTTGATTTGAGGAAGAAATATGACAATATGACATATTTTTAAAAAATGATTGGGAATTGAGGCTATACTTTTACAAAAGATACAGAAGGAACAGAGAATGATCGTCGGAATCGAAGGAGTCGTGGAGCATAGAGATCCCACATATGTCCATATAAATGTTAACGGGCTGATCTATGAGGTGCACGTCTCTATCAACACCTCCAATGCTATACAACAGAAGCGTGTCAAGCTGTATGCTACGCAGATTATCCGTGAGGAGACCAATGCGCTTTACGGCTTTATGCAGAAGAATGAAAAGAAGATGTTCGATACGCTGATCAAGATCAACGGTGTCGGTCCGAAAGTGGCGTTGGCAGTCTGCTCAACCTTTACCCCTGAGACCTTTGCAAGGGTTGTCAGTAGTAAAGATGTGGGGATGCTCAAGCGTGTACCGGGCATCGGTCCCAAAGCGGCAAGCCGCATTTTGGTAGAACTTGCCGACTTCATTGTAGACGGTGAGGCAGAGAGCAGTGTGGGTGCATCGATGAGTGAAGCGGTGATGGCACTGGAGAGCCTTGGCTTTAAAAAAGAGGCGATTCAAAAAGCACTTGCCGGTGTGAGCGGCGATACGGCGACTATGGTGAAAGAGGGATTGAAGAAGTTGCAGCGGTTGTGATTTCTCTCATATTCCCTTGACACAGCAATGTAATTTTGTTTGCATTTATATGCTCAGTGCTCAGTGCTCAGTGCTCAGTGCTCAGTGCTCAGTGCTCAGTGCTAATGTTCTGTAAACACCAACTCTCCAACCGGTTGACCTATGGCGTTCGAGACAACGTTGCATTTGACAATGAAGAGATAAAATACCTTTCTGTCGCAGACATCATAGAGGCTTTCGTAGTTGCCCATTCCTTTGGCAAGGACAATATTGGCATCCTGAAAAAGGGTGCGTGATCGGGTGTTGGCGTATTGTAGGTCAAAGCCTGGAGTGGGAACTCCGGTGTCGATAACGGTAGCAACATCGGTAAGAAGCACTCCCTCTTTTACAGTAACATCGTTAATAATGGGGTTGCCGCGTACAAAATAGTAAACCTTGATATCGTAGTGCTCTTTGATCTTTTGGATAAGCAGTTTGTCAAAAACATGCTCTCCGGTATTGTCACCGATGTAAACCATGTTTTTAGCATGTTTGAGGGCTTGCTCAAATGCGGTAAAATCATCGATGCCGAATGTTTTGTGAAAGTGTGACCGGATGGTCTCATCGAGATCAAGCTGCTGCTGTGCTCCAAAGTCTATGACATTGCCGATAACAGCAAATTTGACGGCATCATGCAACGTGTTTACGATGGAAGTATCAACTTGCAGAGCCAGCTGTGTCGCTGCTTCTTTTGCCTTGGCAACAGGATCGGTAATACCGGTAAGTTCGGCAATTTTTCCGTAGGTTGCTTTGGCAATCTGTGGTGGGGTCATTTGCATGTTACTCTCTATCAGAACAGCAGCAGTACTATTAAGCAGCTTTTTACTCGTTTCATCATCAAGCTCAAGCAGTTTTGTTACCTTGAGTGTCTGGTTCATAATGCAGGCGATACAGTCTGGTTTGATATGCATATCACTCTCTTTTGTCAGTTTGGCGAATTATACCAAACTGTGCAGCGAATTTTACCAAATACCGTAACCGACAGAGATATTGAATGTGTCATGTTTTCTGTCTGTGATCACCTCATGGCTGTAGGTACTAGAAAGGAACCACTTGCTGTTGATTTGATAGAAAAGAGTTGTCGATAGGCTTTTGATAGAGGGGTTGATGACGAACTTGCTTTCATTGTAGCTGTAGGCAATATTAGCATAGAATCCCTGGGTGAAGAAGTATCCGATACCTGTATAGAAAGCGTTGGTGTCCTGAAGTTCTTCAACAATCTCCTGATCGTGTATAAAAGTATGGCTTGTACCGGCAAAAAACGAGAGGGATGAGACAGGATAGTAAACGGCAGAGGCATAGAGCGTGAAGTCTGTTTGGTTCCCGCTAAAGTTATAGGTTGGCAGCTTCGCAGCAGCAGAGAGAGAAATTTTAAAATTATGCCGGAGTTTAAATCGTCGCTTTATTTTCAGTGTTGTATCCTGCATACCGCTGTCACCGGAGCCGGTAAAATAACCTGTTCTTAGTGAATAAATCCAGTTTTTGAGATAGTAGTTGAGTTGTACTCTTCCACTATGCTGTATATTCTGATTGATATCATCGTCATTGATGTTGTATCCGTAGCCGGTAACGATTTCAAGACTGCCACTCTCCCGTTCCTGAGGAAAAATCAGTTTTTTGGTTGTGCATCCGAATTGGTCAACCTCATTTAGGAAGGGGGTCTCTTGACACTGGTCGATACTGTCGGGAACTCCATCCATATCCTGGTCTCTCTCTTGTGAATGCAGGCATATTGATACAAGCAGAAGTACCATTACGACATTAGTCATCTTCATATTCATCCTCCACTTCATTTTCAATTTGATTTTCTGTTTGCTCTTCAGCATGCTCTTCAACTTCTTCTTCAATTTGGTTTTCTGCTTGCTCCTCTATCTGGTTTTGTGTCTGTTGCTCAACCTGGTGTTCTATCTGTTCTTCGATTTGGTTTTGTGTCTGTTCTTCAAGTTGATCTTCAAACTGATCTTGTGTTTGTGTTTCAATCTGGTTTTCCGTTTGCTCCTCTATCTGGTTTTGCACCTGTTGTTCAACCTGTGATTCTATCTGATTCTGGATCTGCTCTTCCACTTCACTTTCAAACAGATCCTCAATATGTGTTTTAATTTGTTTATGCAGTTGATGGATGACAGATTTCCTGTTATCTCCATTTGGTTTTTTTTGACTGGAATGGGTGTATGTACTGTCTTTGTGTGTGTGGCGCTGTATTTCATGGATTACACGGTCTGTATGCTTGCTTTGGGTGATAACATTCAGTTTCCGAATTGCTTCAATACGCTCCTGTTCTTGCATACGAAGAATTTCCCGTTTAAATCGGTTCATCAGTTTATAGCGTTCGGAAGCCGGAGCTTGCTGAATGGCTTCTATTTGTTTGTCGATATTTGTTGCCTGCAGCAGATATGACATTGCCAAGTAGAGTAGAAGTCGTTTCATAGACTCTCCTTCTTTAGCGCTTTGAAGTCAAGCGTAACTGTGGTACCCTGTTGTAGTTTGGAGTCGATATCGATGTATATATTGAGTTCATCGGCAAGTTTTTTGACAATATGGAGTCCAAGTCCGAGTCCTCTGCTTTGTTCTTTGTAGTAGCGTTCAAACACCTGTTTGGCATTTTTCATACCTTTTCCTGTATCTTCTATCTGAATAGTTTCACCAATAATATTGAGTTTTACCTCTCCTTTTGGAGTATTGTATTTTGCTGCATTGTTAAGAAGATTGTCTATGATGCGTGTAAGCAGCTCGGGGTTGGTATTTTTTTCCAATGCGTTATATTGGTGAAAAACAAATGTAAGGTTTGGGTAGAGGTTTTGCATGAACTCAAGACGCTGAAAAGACAGTTTTGCAATATCGACCTTTTGTACCTGTAAGGGAGAGTGCTTCAGGAAGCTTTTGAGATTGTTTTGCAGCAGTAAAATGGTATCGACACTGCGTGTGATCCTGTTGATAAAGGGGTTGTCGGCATAGGCTTTTTTGAACATATTGACATTCAAAACAATAGAGGTGATCGGCGTATTGAAATCATGCAGGATATCCTTGATGAACTCATCGTTAAGTTGCAGTGCTTTTCGTATGGGTTTGAGACTGTAAAATGTAAAGTAGAGTGCCACCCCCATCAGCAGAAGTGTCGCAAGGATAAATTTAATCGCAAGCAGTTTTTGGATTTTTAGCAGGTCATGGTAATAGGATTGCTGTGGATATGTGATTTTGATATTGTATTTTTCAGAATGCGGGATAGGGAAAAAGGCATGTGGACCAGGTACTTCATGGAGGGTGTTGAGGGGATGTATCATCTTTGGGTGCAAACTCGAAATTGAATTTTGGACATTCGTAGGTATAGCTGCAGACTTGCATGGTTTTGAAAATATCCTGTAGAAATTCCCTCTTTTGTGTTCTGTACAGTTCGATAAAAAGGAGGATGAGGAGTACTTCAAGAAGCCAGAAGAAGACAAGAAAATTTTTGAAAAGAGACTCTTTTTCATAGCTTTTCAAGCAGGTACCCTCGTCCTCTGATATTTTTGATCTCAATACCGAGTTTTTGTTTTATCTTTGTCAACGCAACGCGTAGAGCTGTGTCTGACGGATGCTCGAGACATTCGTAAAGCATCTCTTTTGTGACAATGTTCCCTTTTTGCATCAGAAGTTTCTCAAATATCTTTGTTTGCACGTTCGAGAGATCTGCAATGGATCCGTCGATTCTGGTGATTCTGGAGTGTGGATCGTAGCTTATCGGACCATATGTCATGCTTTTTTGGGAAAATTTTGCATCGATACGTATGAGCAGTTCTGTGGGATCGAACGGCTTTTTGATATAATCGATAGCACCAAGTTCAAAACTTTTGGCAATAGAACCGATATCGGTCAGGGCAGTAATAAAGATAGTGGGTGTGTTGTCTTCGGCAGAGCGCAGTGCATCGAGAAATGTTATACCATCACCGTCAGGCAGATTGATATCAAAAAGGTAGAGGTCATAAGTGTTGTGATAGCTGAGATTTTCAGCCTCTTCCATACTGAGTGCAGTATCTACCTCATACCCCTCCTGTATCAACAGGTGCTGAATCGTTTCACAGAGTGTCTGGTCATCTTCAAGGAGCAGTATCTTCATATTGATATATTATCATTTTATCTTTAAGTATCAAATTAGGTTATGCATTGAAGTGTAAGCGCTAACTGTCAAGCATGTCAGCGGGGTGCATATATCCACATTATTTCAGTATTGAATGATGTTGTGTTGATGATTGTAGCAAAAGAGTGTTAGCGGTTTGTAACCCGTTTACCGGCTACGGGAAGGGTTGTGTTTGTAAAAGTAGCTTGCACTCTGATAGTAAGTAACGATTTCGTTTGACTCATCTTGAGTAATGGGTTCTTCTTTGTATGCTACATTGTACAGCGTAAGCGCTGCAATCTTCTCTTTGTGTACCTTTTTATCCGGAGTCAAATAGTACAGGTATCCACCTTTGACATATCCGAGCTTTTGATAGTTTCCTATAAAAGCACGTTCTCTAAAGTCTGTGTCAAGAATATCATTGCCGTAAAACCGTGCTTTGTAGTCAAAACCAAGAATGCTGAAAAGGGTAGGGATCGTATCGATCTGAGATGCCAGCTTGGAGACAGTTCTTGGTTTGATGATTTTTGGGGCATAGACAATCAGCGGGATGCGGTAGCGGTAGAGCGGGAGAGATGTTTTTCCTGCACTTCCTCCATTGTGATCGGCTACAATGACAAAGATGGTATTGTCAAACCATGGTTTCTTATGAGCCTCTTTAATGAATTTGTCAATGGCATAGTCGGTGTATTTGACCCCGCCGGCTCTGCCGGTATGGCTTGGAATGTCTATCTTGCCGTCTGGATAGGTGTATGGTCTGTGGTTGGATGTTGTCATCACAAATGAGAAGAAAGGTTTATGGGTTGTGTAGGATTTGTCAGCCTCCTTGAGCACTTTCCCAAACAAATCCTCGTCACAGACGCCCCATACATTGGCAAAGCTGATCTCACTTTTGTCAAAATCTGTTCTGTCAACAATTTTGAAACCGTTTTTACTGAAAAAGTCATTCATATTGTCAAAATAGCCATGTCCGGCATAGATGAATTTGTTATCATAGCCTTTTGCCTTAAATATGGTGCCTATGG
>JALTYW010000249.1 GCA_027046415.1 Sulfurovum sp. | reverse complement strand
GTAGGGAAGGAATTCTTGGCTGGTCATGGATATTTCCTGTTATGGTTTGTTGCCATTGTAGCGTTTTGCATGAAAAAGTGAATTGAGTTGTGTCAATATGCTATACTTTCATTCAAAAAAGGAGTGGCAACGATGAGACACGTTTTTAGAATGCGCATTGCCAAGCTGCTGCTCTTTTTTTACCTCCTCTCCTCCTATCTCAGTGCGGCGCACATACACAAGGATACGTTGGCATCACATGATGACTGTAAGGTCTGCATTGTTGTCAAAAATCTGCATAGTGGTGATGCGCCTGCTACTTTTGCACAGCCTCTTGTGGCATGGGATACGGTTGTAGTTGTATCGCTGTGGCATGATACTGTCGTAGCAGCACCTAAAAAAGGCTTTGATGCCCACGCACCGCCTCGTTTTTCCTGAAATTCATATATCCCCAAATACTATTATTAGCAACATTCTATGATGCCTCGATTTAGAGGTAAACCCATTTGAGTATGGTTAATTTTGACTGCCGTATTCTATTATATGAAGAAATAAACAAGGAAAAACAGATGATCAAAAAGAGCATTCTCTTATCTTTGGCTGCAAGTGTCAGCCTCTTTGCCCAAAGCGAACTTGAAGAGGTCAAGGCGCTTTTGGCACAGCAGATGAAAGTGACACAGGCGTTGCAAAAACGTGTGGCGATGCTGGAAAAACAGCAAAAAGCCATGAAACATCACACGGTAACCCACCACAAAAAACATCACCCTGTAATCGCACCAAAACCTACAACAACAGCCGCTTATGCAGCAGCAGAATCCGAAGCTGCACCGACACAGCAGACGGCACAGACATTTGACCAAAAATCCTTCCTGCCGGACATTGCCGTGATACTGGATGGCTCAGCTGTTGGCAGAAGTGTGAACAACAGTACCTATGAGACACGTTATATTCCCGGATTTAGCAGTTACGACCCCAACGAGGAGGTAGAGATACCGTTTAACAAGAACAGAGGGTTCAACTTCAACTATGCGGAGTTGGCACTGCACTCAACGGTAGGACCTTATTTTGATGCTGATGCGATCTTCCACCTGCATCCGGATGCATTTGAGATCGAAGAAGCCTACATTACAAGCCGCAGTCTGCCTGATGGGTTGCGTCTGAAGCTTGGGAAATTTAGAAGTGAATTTGGGCGTATCAATGCCATTCACCAGCATGCCTGGCGTTTTACGGCACAGCCGCTTGTCTATGAGGCACTGCTTGGCAGCGAAGGGATCAACGATTCGGGGGCACAGCTTCAGTGGGTACTGCCGACTGACACCTACATTATGGCAGGGGTTGAAGCGATGCAGGGCAGCAATGATGTCAGTTTTGGCGATACTGAAGAGAACAATCTTTACATCGGATACCTCAAAAGCAGCATCGATGTGGGTGATACATCCACCCTGCTTGGCGGACTCTCCATCGCGCATGGCAAGAACGATACGGGGCACAACACTGATGTGTATGGCGCAGACCTGACGCTCAAGACGGCACTGGACAGTTACAGCTCTATTGCGTGGCAGTCGGAGTTGCTGTATCGGGACAAAAAACATGATGATGGCAGTGACAAACAGGCAGGGTTTTACACGCAGCTTGTCTACCAGTACAACCAGAACTGGTCAGGAGGCGTTCGGTATGATCTGCTCTTTAAAAATCTCTCCAAAGAGCCGGATGATCTTGACCGCTATACGGCAATGCTTGAGTACAAACCGTTTGAGTTTACAAAATTCAGACTCCAGTATACCTATGACCGATCTGGGGCATTTGGCATAGATGACAAACGCAAAAACACTTCCGAGCTGCTGCTTGGATTTACCATTGAAGCGGGCGCACATGGCGCACATGCATTTTAGGAGGCACCCATGAAAAAAATTGTTTTAACCACACTGATCCTTTCCGTATCGCTCTTTGCACGCATCAATGTTGTTGCAAGTTACCCCTATCTTGGCAAGATCATCGAAGCGGTGGGCGGGGACAATGTTAAAGTCAAAGTCCTTGCTTCACCGAAGTTTGACCCGCATTTTGTTATTCCCAAACCTTCACTCATCCCCGCCATTGCACGTGCAAACATGCTGGTTGCCAATGGAGCGGGGCTTGAGATCGGCTGGCTGCCGCCACTGCTCAAGCGTGCCAACAATCCCAAAGTGCGCATCGGTGCAGCCGGTTTTGTCGATGTAAGCCGTGCCATTCATTTGATTGACAAACCAAAAGCGGTCTCCCGTGCCTATGGGGACGTGCATCCTGAGGGTAACCCGCACTTTGATACCGATCCGCACAATGTACTGCCGATCGCGCGTTATATTGTCAAACACCTCTCTATTGTGGATGAAGCCCATGCGGATGATTATGCCAAAAACCTTGCTGCATTCTCCTCCCGATGGAAACGTTTCCTTGGGCAGTTCGATGCCACAATGCGGGGATGCCGCGGTAAGAAAGTTGTACAGTACCATGAACTCTACAACTACCTGCTCAGACGCTACGGCATCAAACCTGCCGCAACCGTAGAACTGCTTCCGGGGATTGCGCCAAGTTCCAAACATACCATGGCGTTGATCATGAAGATGAAAAAGATGCATATCAATACGATATTGCAGGACCCTTACCATGAGAAGAAAACGGCCAAGTTCATTGCCGCCAAAACAGGTGCAAAGGTCATCATCTTGCCGCACGATGTAGGAGCAGTGAGCGGTACGGGTACACTTGAAGCATTCTACAACACCATCGCGGAGCGCCTATGTCACTGATAGGCTTGCTCTGGCCGGCCTTTGTGCTGGCAATGCTTCTGGTGTTCATCCATGCGATCTTCGGGCTGGAGATCATTAAACGCGGTGTGATCTTTACCGACCTTGCCATCGGGCAGTTTGCAGCCATCGGTGTGGCGTTGAGCCTGCTCTTTTTTGATGGGCACTATGCCTTTATGCTTACGTTGGTATTTGCGCTTATCGGTGCGTTGCTGATCTCTATTGCCACCTATCGTGTCAAGCATATTGAAGCCTTTATCGGGATGCTCTATGCGCTGGGGGCGAGTGCCATTATTGTCCTGCTTTCCAATACGACACAGGGTACGGAACTCTTCAACAAACTTCAGGCAACTGATATCCTCTTTACTGCACCTGCTGATTTGTGGGAACCGTTGGGACTTTATGCAACGGTAGCACTGCTCTTTTGGGCATTGTACGGACGTATGTCCGGATGGCTCAAAGAGCTTCTGTTTTTTGGACTGTTGGCTCTGACGGTGACCTCTTCAGTGCAACTTGCAGGAGTGTTGGTAGTCTTTGTACTGCTCATTGTTCCGGCATTTTTGGCACTGTTGCAGAGAAGGTTCATGCCACTGCCGTTTGCATGGGTAAGCGGTTCGGCAATCATCATTACCGCAATGGTCTTTTCTTATCAGTTCGATCTGCCTACGGGGTATACGATTGTGTTTGTCGCTTCGTTGACAGGCATTGTGAGTGCACTGATTTTTGGCACGAGAGAAGCACGTTAGTTCTTTCCCGTATTTTTTTGTGGCGTGAGGCTTGATGTGTGTCAATGCTTTTCCATCTCTTTCCTGTGTATACTAAAAGCATAGAAGAAGGAGGAGTGTGATGAAACGCTTGCTGCACCCTGTAATGATTACCCTCTTTGTAATCGTATTGCTTTTGTCACTGCCGATGCTGCTACCGCAAAAGGAGATTGTACTGACAGATGCACAATTGCGTCAGGCTGCCGCTTCACACAACCTTGTACCTGTACCAACAACGTATGAAGGGGTGCTCAAGGCTACCTACAATTTACAAAACCCTCCGAGTGAAGCAAAAATTGCTCTGGGGCAGCAGCTCTACTTTGATCCCAGACTCTCCAGAGATATGACAATCAGCTGTGCGACGTGCCATATCTTGCAAGAAGGAGGAGATGATAATCTTCCAACAGCCATTGGGTATCACGGCAGAGCCAACCCGAAACACCTTAACTCCCCTACGGTACTCAATGCGGCATTGGCAAAGGCTCAGTTTTGGGATGGGCGTGCCAAAGATGTGGAGGAACAGGCAGGTGGTCCGGTGCAGGCACCGTTTGAGATGAATATGACTCCCCAAGAGGTGGAGGAAAGGCTTAATGCTGATGTTGCAGTAAGGAAGCAGTTTGAAACGGTGTTTGGAGAGGGCAATGTGACGTTTGAGAATGTGCGAAAAGCCATTGGGTCGTACGAAAGGACTTTGCTGACACGTGGTGCGTATGACCGTTTCCTCGAGGGGGATGATCATGCTATCTCTCCTACGGCTAAGAGAGGGATGACACTCTTTGTCACCAAGGGGTGTGCAGGATGTCATACCGGTATGAGTGTAGGGGGACAGAGTATCCAGAAGTTTCCGCTGCGGCGTTACCTGTCTGACTATGTCGGACTTCTGTTTGAACCAAATATCCGGCTCAAAGAGAGTCCTTTCCCTTTTGTCAATGAGGGTGGTTTCCTTGGGCGGGGCAACCAGCTCCGTTTTCGTGTGCCGATTTTGAGAAATGTAACGAGGACTGCTCCCTATTTTCACAACGGAGCGGTCAGCAAGCTTGAAGAGGCGGTACGGATCATGAGCAAATATCAAATCGGTCATGAATTTACCAAAGCGCAGATTGCAGATGTGGTAGCATTTTTGAAAACACTGGAGGGTGATCCGGTACGATAGATGACGAAAAAAACGATAAATAGAGAATATTTTATAGTCAGTTATCTATTGGTTAACCATCTGTTTTACATCGGTTAGTCTTCAACTGTTATACTGCTCTTAAGAAAGAGAAGGTCTCTTTCGAGAAACGATGGTTGAGAGTTTTGTTTTACTCCTTGTCCAAAATTTGTAAACTTCCTTGTTTTACTCTCACCATCTCCTCCCCCAAAAAGGGGTGGAAGCGACTATTTCATAATCCCTTTCCTTGTTTTTTATGATCCCTTTCCCTGTCGCTTCCTCTCCTGTTGGCACTGACCCCTTTTGTTTTTTCCTGTATGTTATATCGGTTTGTCGGAGATAATGATTTTACTTTTTGTACGGACAGGAGAAGTGGTATTGCTTTTTTTCAGTTCCGCCTCATGTTCCGCTTTGAGTTTTTGACTTAGATTGTGCTGCAACTGTTGACGAAGCTGTGCTACTTCAGCCTGAAGTGATTGAATCTTTCTGTTTTGTGCCTCAATGACAGTTACAAAATCAGCGCAGTAGGTTTTTGTATCAAATTCGATACCGCTGATATAGTACTTTTTGTATTCCGGCATGGCGGTATCGGCTAAAGTTAATGTCCAAAGGGTGAGGAACGTCAATAGGGTTTTCATGGGGAACTCCTTTTTTTGGGTTTATCGGAAATGATGATGGTATTTTGTGTATTGATACTTCTTTTTTTCTCTTCATATGCTCTAAGCTCTGCCTCATGTTCTTTTCTCAAGCGTTCACTGAGCCTTTCCTGATGCTCCTGTCTCAGTATGGCAAGTTCACGTAAAAGCGATTCGATATAGGCATCTTTTTCTTTTAGAAGGTCGATATACTGGCTGCAGTCAGTACGGTTCTCTACAATGATACCATTATTGATATTAGGAAGATAGTAAGGCGGTTTTGGGTGCGGTTTATGTATGGGAGGTACCGGTAAAATAGCGGCATCTTTCTTCTTCTGCTTCATCGTGACATCGCTCCATAGTGGAGAAAATACTACAAACAGAAGTATCAACAGTCGAAGCATTACACCTCCTTTACATCCTTTTATCCATTATACCTAATTCTTTTAAAATGTGTTATGATTGTGTTATCAGTAAGAGGAGAAGGTATGTCTGGGAAACGGGGGATTGTTTTTGTAAACATTTTTGCTTTACTGCTCTTTGGCACGATGCTGGCAGAGGTGCTTTGGCAAAACGGTTTGCTCATTGTTGACCGATGGATCAGTGACCATATGTATCATATACGGATGGAGTGGCTTACTCCGATTGTAAAGATGCTTACAGATATGAACGGTGTTTTGGGTGCAGCCCTTTTTTCGGTGGGTGTTATGGCGTTGCTGTTTTGGAAAAAGCAGTACCGGAATGCAGCTTTTTATCTGTCGTCGGTTTTGGGTGCAATGGGACTGTTTGTTTTCATAAAACAGCTGGTAGTACGCAACCGACCGGAGAATGCCATCATTGAGATTGGCGGATACTCTTTCCCCTCCGGGCATACAACCATGGCAACGGCGATAGCGTTCGCACTCTACTTCATATTCTCACAAATGGATAAATTAAGACCATATAGAGACCTATTGTGCTTTCTGGCACTTGGCTGGGCAGTGTTGATTGCATCGACACGGCTCTATCTGGGGGTACACTGGTTTAGTGATGTTGTGGGAGGATTCGGACTGGGACTTTTCTGGGTAACGGCTGTAAGGCTTCTTCTCCCTCCTGTCTTTCATCCTTCCTCTCAATTATAGGTTATCGATAAAAAATAGGTTATACTTATCGTATGAAACTACAAAGCATAAAACCGTTGATAGCTGTAATACTCTCTATGGCATTTTTGTATGTGGTACCACTGCATGCGGGAAAATACAACCCATGGATAGAGAAACAGATTGCATTGATTGGTCAGACCAATGACCATAATCTGACACAAAAAGAGCTTGCACAGGTGTTTGATGAGCGTGATAGGCTCTATATGCAGGCATTGCAAAGCATTCTTCTGAAAAAAGCGGGACTGCTGCACTACATCAATCGTTACGACAGCGAGATCTACAAACTTGAAAAAATGATCAAGATAAATCGGCGGTACGGCAATAAAGAAGCAGTACTGCGCGATGAGATACAGATAAAGTCCTATAAACTGCTTGAGATACAAAACCGTATGGTACAGCGTATATTCAAAGCGCTTGACCATATGACAGTCAGTGACTTCGAGCAGGAGATGTACAAAATATTTGCCGAAAGCCAGATCGAGATAAACAAACTGGACAATCAAAACAAACTTTTTCGGGATATTTTGAAGCGGAAGCCTAAAAACCGTCTTGAAAAACAGGTACAAAAAAATATCAAAGAGTTCTATGCTCTGATGGAAATCAATGCGGATATTCTTCGCTACTTCTCAGAGCATGCAAGGCATGTTTACAGGCTAAACCAGTACACACAATATCATATTTTGCAGCCGGCACTCTATATAGACGGGTATGCGGACAAATGGCATATCAATGACATTCTAAAGCCGTATGGACTCAGTGCGGTGAAGGTCGTTTTGATACTGCTGGTATCTTTATTGATCTTTTTGGTACGCAGGGTACTGATTGGGTTGATCGAACGTTTGATTTTGAAGTTCAAATATATAGGGCACTATGCCAAGGAGATCATTGCCGATATCAAGTCTCCTATCTCTTTGTTTCTTGTGCTCATTAACATTGAACTGATTCTATTTATCTATAATGACTTCAGTACCTATGTATCGTTGGACAAACTCTTTAATATTTTGCATACCTTCTTTATGACATTCATTGCTTACCGAATGCTCAACAGCATTGCCCGTGTCAGGCTTGAACATCTTGATCAGAGTAATAAACATATCAAGAGTGAACTCTTTAATCTGACAGTTAAAATTCTTAATTTCCTGATTGTGCTTGTGGGGATGCTTGTTGCTCTGCATTTTGCGGGGGTTAATCTGACAGCGGTACTTTCAGGACTTGGTATCGGTGGATTTGCTGTGGCATTGGCGGCACGGGAGAGCCTCTCAAACTTTTTTGGGACCATTTCGATCTTGATGAGTGAAATCTTTTCTCAGAGGGACTGGATAGAAGTAGACGGTAAAGAGGGGAATGTTGTCGAGATAGGGCTACGTGTAACGACCATACGGACATTTGACAATGCGCTTATTGCCATCCCCAATGCAACACTGGCGAATAAAGAGGTCAAGAACTGGAGCCGTCGTATTGTCGGGAGACGTATCAAGATGAAAATATCGGTAACTTACGACTCTCCCCGGGAAGCATTGCAAAATGCGATTGTACAGATACGCCAAATGCTGCATGACCATCCCGATATTGCTACGGAGCGGACAATCTATGAAGATCGCAGCAAAAAGAGTGCGAAGATGGTATCCAAAGAGGATGAACTGGGTGTCAAACGTACATTGATGGTCTATCTGGATGAGTTCGCTGATTCAAGCATTGATATTCTTGTCTATACATTTACCAAATCAACGGTTTGGAACGAGTG
>JALTYW010000248.1 GCA_027046415.1 Sulfurovum sp. | reverse complement strand
TTTTTTTATTTTTGTAAGATAGTTTTAATATTATAACATATATAATTGGTCAACAAACAAGGAAGTTTAGACATGTTTTCGAAAAAGAATGGATCACAAAACTCACAGTCGACCATAAAAAATATAGTCACTCTGAATGCGTATACAGGGAAGAAATACATATTCAAAGGTGATAAGCTTCAACCTTTGAACAAGCTGACCTACAATACTGCAAACTTCATTACATCCTACCTGAGTAATAAGGATTTTATTACTACCACTACCATGGTAAGCAGGAGTATTCCTCAGGAAGATATTGATGATATACTTGAAATCAAGGCATATGAAGAGCTTGGGCTTGACCAGGCAAGCAGTTATATTATCTCTTCCATTGAAGTTGAGAACAGCGGTGAAGAGCGAGAGTTTCATCTCTTTGTTGCAGAAACGGAGACATTGAACCAGCTTTATCTGCCTATTAAAGAGGAGACAAAGTATCTTGACCTGATTGTTCCTGCACCACTGCTTTATCAAGCTCTTTACCATAAAGAGATACTGAGTGATACGGGTGTTCACTGCTTTGTTTACTTTACACAATATGATGCATTTGTAACATTTTATAGAAACGGTGAGTATTTATACTCCAAATCGATTGAGTTCTCGCTTGAACAAATATACGAGAAGTTTTGTGAAATAGAGGGAGAACAGGTTGACAAAAAAGAGTTCTTTACAACACTTGAAACAGAAGGTCTGAAAGCAACAGACAGTAAGTATCAGCAAAACTTCATGAAGATTTTTGGTGAAGTCTTCATCACTATCAATGATATCATTATCTATACCAAAAGGGCTTTTCAGCTTGATACGATAGATCATATGTATATCGGTAGTGTCCAAGGACCTATTGTCGGATTGGATGAGTACAGTAATAACTATCTTGGACTGCCATCTGCTGATTTCAACTTTGACTACAATGTTGAGAATGATGAATGGTATACAGATCAGCTGCAGTATATGATGCTTCTGACCTCTATGGAGTATATGGAGGATGAGAACAGCATATTGAACATGACAATGTTCCCTCGTCCTCCATCATTCGTCAACAGGGCAAGCGGACAGTTTATTATTGCTACATTCGCTGCTATTTCGATTGGTCTTGCCTATCCGCTGTATCACCTGGTAAGTTCCTATGCCAACGAAGCAAAGATTTATGCTTTGAATAAGCAGAATGACTCATTGAGTAGCGAAGTAAGCAAGTATAAAAAGATTCTTGGTGAGAAAAAACGGAAAATAAGTGCACTGGATAAAGAGCTTGCAAACTTGGCGAAACTGTATGGTGCCAAAACAAAGACGCTTACATCAATCTATAGAGAAAAGGTCGATTATCGTCTAAAGTCAGAAACTTTCTATACAATTGCAGAGGTGTTAAATAAATTTGATGTGCATGTGGACAAGCTCTTTACCAAAGATGATACGGTTTGGATGTCGTTAGTCAGTTCTGATGACAGAAAATTGACAGAACTGATAAAATATATCTCTGATATATACGAAAATGATATAAAAGAAATCGATATCAAAATGATCGAAAAAGATCCTGACAGTGACCACTACAAGGGATTATTAAAGGTTGAATGGCGATGATGAAGTTTATTGAAGACAAGCTGGAAGAACTGGATGGATACTTCGCTCCGAAAAAAGAGAGTGAAAAATGGCTGATCATTTTGGGTATTGCCGGTTTTATTACCTATATGGCATATGACTACCTTCTGCCCTACACAGAAAAGCTGCATAAGAAAAGTGAAGTAGCCAAAAAAGCTGTTGAGAAAAAGATAAAAGACAATACGATCTATCTGAACAGTATTACTGTAAACGGTGATCGCGACTATTATGTGAAAAAATATACACGTGATATTGCGAGAAAAGAACAGAATATTGAGAAGATGAAACAAAAGATCACGTTTATCGATGCGAATCTGAACAAACTTTCAGATATGCTGTTTAACCAGAAGAACTGGTCAATTTTCCTTAATTCGCTGACAGATAAAGCTGCAGTGCAGAATGTTGATATTAAATATATCAGTAACAATTATGTAAACAGTCAGGGAAGTTTTGGACATGTATTGGAGATGGGTATTGGTTGTAAAGGTGATTATAAGAACATTGTGAAGTTTATGAACGAACTTGAACAGAATGTACTTGTAACAGATATCTATGGTTCGCGAATGCAGATGGATGAAAACTCATCCAAAGTTGTGGCAGATATCAATATTTCAGTATGGGGGATCAATCGCTAATGAAAAAGTTATTACTTGTCGTACCTCTTTGTTTGACAGCAATCTATGCGGATCTCTCGGTTAAGCAGATCGAACAGATGATTGAAAAGATACATCTCAAACGAGAAGGTGTCGGGCTTGATGTTTTGGAAAAGACGAAGGAACCGTTTGTCAAAATAAAAGAAGAAGACAACAAGACTGTTATTGAAATCCCTGAAGAAATGCCTGATGTAAAGCTTGCACTGCACGCGATCATGGCAGATAAAGCCTATATCAACGATGGTTGGAAAAAGGTTGATGATGTTATACTTGGATATACAGTAAAATACATAGGAAAAAGGGGTGTCGTTCTGAGAAATGGCAATACTATTAAAAAGCTGTTTCTTGGTAAACCAAAAGAGAGTTTAATCATGTTAGAAGAAAGGGAATAGGATGAAAAGCGTACGATATAAGGGGATCAAGTTTGTTATTGCGTGTGCAGTAATATTTGGATTGACAAATTTGCCGGCAGATGAAGGGTGTTCTACCAAACTCTTTTCTGTAACAATCGATAGCAAGCTTTCTATTGGTGATGTTGTAGACAATCTTGCCGATACATGCGGATTGACGGTGGTTGTCAATGATGAATCTGCAAGAAAACGTATGAACAAAAAGCTTTACTATGTAAAGTTGAAGAACAGTACACTCAGAGGATTCTTGAATACGATTCTTAAAGATAACGATCTTCACTATACACTTGAAGGGAATAAGCTTAAAATTTCTTATCTTATTACGAGAACATTCAAAGTTCACTATATCGCGGGGCAGAGAAGCGGTAAAAGTACAGCGAATGTTACCATTGCAAACTCTCAAAACTCAGCAAGCTCTACCGGTGGTGTAGGCGGTGGCGGAAGCGGTGGTGCCGGTGGCAGCGGATCTAACATTTCCAAAACCGGTATTTCAATTGAAAGCAATGATGAGTTTCAATTTTGGAAAACGGTTGAAGCAGAGATACAGCGTATCCTGATAGGTGCAGCTGATGGAACCACACACTATACACGTACGGGTGAAACATGGACAGGACCAGATGGTCAGGTATGGGAGTATAACCCATTGGCACCAATCGTCAACCCTGAAGCAGGTATGATCACAGTTACGGGTACAGAACGCCAGATCAACAGAGTTGCACGCTATATTCATACCCTTACAAAGCAGATCAAACAGCAGGTCCTGATAGATGTCCGTATTCTTGCAGTGAACTTCGACAACAGTCGTACAACAGGTGTGGACTGGTCACAACTCTATGGTCTGCAGAACTTTGCGGTACAGTCACTGCGTATGGCACAAAAGAATATGGCTGAATACACATTCGATACAATTCAGGGAATCACAGATGCACAATTTGCGCCAGATACAGAGCCTACATCAGCTGGTGTTGTGCAGATCACAGGAAATACGAACATTCAGGATGTTGTAAAGTTCCTCGGTACGCAGGGTGACGTAAAGGCTATCTCCAGCCCGCGTGTCATGACACTGAACAACCAGCCAGCTTTGATCAGTGTAGGACGCGAACTCTTCTACAAGATCCAGTCTGCCAGTACAGCATCCGGAGGCGGTGGTGCTGTAGCGGCACAGGGAGAACTGGTTGATTCCGTTTTTGCCGGTATTTTGCTTGATATTACGCCTGAAGTCGATGGGAACGGTATGATTACATTAAAAATAAACCCATCTATCTCTGAAACAGTCGATGCTGTCAGCAACAATGGTGAGACAAGAAGAATCCCACCGGATCTTATTAGAAGACAAATTGCTTCTGTTGTCAAAGTACGTGACGGTGAGCATGCGATTCTTGGTGGTTTGATTACATCCAAGACAGGATACAAAGTCAACAAAGTGCCGCTGCTTGGAGATATTCCTCTGCTTGAGTACGCTTTCAAGCGTGAAGAGAAGATTGAAACAGTTGAAGAGCTTGTGCTTATCATTACACCGCATATTGTAAAAAATGGAAAGTCTGTTTCTCTGAAAGATCTGGGATATACAAAAGTTAATGAAAAGTAGGTATGAATCTGCCAAGAACGTTTTTATAGACTCGATTGATCTTGATGATTATATCGAGTTGGACTCCTCTCTTACAGCTTATAGACAGCTTGAACACAGTATCAACAAACCTCTAAAGATGATACTGCTCTTCGGACGTCCCGGGACTGGGAAGAGTATTCTTCTCAACCGTCTTCAGGAAAAACTTAAACAACAACGTGAAATTCACTATTTCGACACACCTGCCGTCAATGAAAAAGAGTTTTTCTATAAACTTTTCAAGGTTTTGACCAAAAAATCACTGCCGCAGAATACGGAAGTCAACTTTTCAGCACTGGTGAACTATTGTAAAAAGCTGCGAGGAAAAAGAGAGATCATCATCATTTTGGATGAGGCACAGATGTATGGTGCAGAGATGATGGAAAAGATTCGACTGCTCTCAGACAGCAGAGCAGTTAAATTTATCGTATCCCTGCATAAAACAGATGATGAAGACCTGATAGCAAAAGAGCATTTTCAGTCCAGAATATGGGAAGTCGTAGAACTTAAAAATGCTACTTTGAAGGACCAAACTGCCTATATACACAAAAAGCTTCTGAAGAAAAATCTTTTTGAGATTGCCAACAGTATCAAAGAGAAGCATATGAAGCTGATTCATAAATTTACACGGGGAAATTACAGAGAATGTAATAAAATCATGTATACGATTTTCGAGATATGTGAGTACTATGATAAAAATGAACCGACAAAAGTAAACTATGAACAGATTCCCAAAAAGGTGATAGAGATGGCTGCATTGAAGTTGGGGTATATCGATGTATGATATTAACACACTCGAAGAAGAGTGGCGACGTTACAAACGCAAACAGATGAGACCGTGGATCGTACTGCTTTTTGTTGTTATTTTGGCTATTGTTACTGTTTTGTTTACCGATAAAACAACATTTGAAAAGATCGTTCCAAGTGTCCCAGAAGAAAAAGCAGAAGTAAAGCCTGTTTCAATAGTGTACATAGATGGTCCAATTCTAAAACCAGAAGAGAAGAGAGCATCCCATTATCCGGAGAACCCGCTTCCAGTAGAAGCTGTATCGGCTGTGTCTGAAGGAGGTTCATACAGTAAACAGACAGTGGGATCGAAATCAAAGCTTCATATCGAGGTGGTTGAAGCAGGACACAGCAGCAATAATGCCTACAAAGAAGTGGCAAAACGTTTCAGGATGGGACATGACCCTGATGACTCCCTTTTCCTTGCCAAAGCCTACTATTTGAAGGGTATGTACAAGAAGGCTGAATACTGGGCGCTTCAGACAAACAAAGTCAATGAGAATATTGAAGAGAGCTGGTTGGTCTTTGCAAAAGCAAAAGCGAAGCAAGGACACAGAAATGAAGCAATACGCGTTTTGAACGAATATATTAAAAGAACAAATTCCGCTGAGGCGAAAATAGTGTTGAATAAGATAAAAAAAGGTGTGCTCTAAAGATAGAATTTAGCTTAAAGGCTGATATCACATGCTATACTTAAAAGAAGTACAGAAGAAGGAAGACAGATGGTTAAACTGATTGAAATGATGCTGGATGAAGGGCTTGTAACGAAAGAAGCCATCTCCAAACTTGTCAAAAGCAGACCGCCAAAAAAGATCTCTTTTGCCAACCTCATCGCAGAGAAGATGATAGACCTTCATGTTGTAGAAGGTTTTCTTGTCAAGAAGATACGTCAGGGTGTAATAACGTTGTCTCATCTGGAAAAGATTGAAGGTATAGATATCGTTCCTATCCTGAAAGAGGTGGCCAAAGAACTGCATATAGAGTATGTCGATCTCGATGATATGGAGATCGATATGAAACTCTTTTCGACCATACCATACAAACAGTTGATCAAATACAATGTCATTCCTATCGAAGAGACAGATTTGAATATTCTGATTGCTTTTGATGATCCTCTGGACATGGGTGCACAGGATGCAATACAACGTCTTTTCCCCAAAAAACCGATCAGAATTGCGATTGCAAAACCGAGTCAGATACACCAGCATCTTCAGCGGTTGGAAATCAATGAAAGTGTGAAAGGGCTGATTCAGGATATTCGAAAGGATCTGAGTCAGGAAGGCAATATAGATGAAGAGGATGGAGAGTCTTCGGCTGTCTTGAAGCTTATCGATATTATTTTGAAATCAGCGATCTATATTGGTGCATCGGATATTCATATAGAAGCGACAGAAAAAAGCTGTATTGTGCGAGAACGTGTCGATGGTATGCTCCGTCAGAGCTTTACGTTTGACAAAGATATCTTCAATCCGCTCTCTTCCCGTATGAAACTGCTTTCTAATCTCGATATTGCAGAAAAGCGAAAACCGCAGGATGGACGTTTCTCCGCTGTCATCTCAAACAGGGATTATGACTTCAGGGTTTCTACTCTGCCTACTATCTATGGTGAATCTATCGTATTGAGGATTCTTGATAAATCAAAAGCAATGATTCGTCTCGAGGATGCCGGTATGAGTCAGTTTTGCTATGAGCGTTTTTCCAATGCTATTAAAGCACCGTACGGCATTGTTTTGGTTACAGGTCCTACAGGTTCGGGTAAAACAACAACACTTTATGGTGCATTGAATGCGATAAAAGACATTAAAGACAAAATTATTACTGTCGAGGATCCGGTGGAGTACCAAATGGCGGGACTGCAGCAGGTGCAGGTACGCCCGCATGTGGGACTTGGATTTGCAGATGCACTGAGATCCATCCTGAGACAGGATCCGGACAAGATCATGATCGGGGAGATCCGGGACAAGGAGACACTCCGTATTGCGATACAGGCAGCATTAACCGGGCACCTGGTACTTTCAACCCTCCACACCAATGATGCTATTTCCGCAGTTACGAGGATTTTGGATATGGGAATCGAGGAGTATCTCGTCAGTGGTGCGTTGGTTGCCATCCAGGCACAGAGGCTTGTCCGTAAGATATGTACACACTGCAAACGAGAGACTGTGTTGCCTGAAAGGCTGTTAAAAGATGTGAAACAGTACCTTCCGGAACATCCTACATTTTATAAAGGTGAAGGCTGTAAAGAGTGCGGTATGTCCGGTTATAAAGGCAGAGAGATGATCTCTGAAGTTTTGGTTGTCAGTGAGGTGATGTCTCGAATGATTGCGAGAAACGCTTCGAAAGAAGAGTTGACGCAGCAGGCAATCGAAGAGGGGTTTGTCAGCATGTTTGAAGATGGTGTCCAAAAAGCGTTGGCTGGTAAAACAACCATTGAAGAAATTTATAGAGTAGCGAGATTGTAATCATGAAATATTTTAGTGTCACCGTAATGGAGAAAGGGAAAAAGCGTCAGGAAGTCTTAAAGGCCGAGAATAAAATGAGTGCGATCAAACTTGCAAGGCAGAAGTTTCCAAGATCTATGGTTACAAAAGCAGTTGAAACCTCGGCACCTTTGGAAGATACCTTCACTGCTTTTTTCTCCAGCCTGAAGCGATCGATGAAGTCAAAGATTCCAATTAATGATAAAATTTCTACGATCCGTCAGATAGCTGTTATGACAGATGCTGGTATTGCGATAAACGATACGCTTGAGGATGTAGCGGACAATACACACAATGCACAACTTAAAGAGATATATACAAAGATCAACAGCGATATCAATGCCGGTCATAGTATGTCGGATGCTCTGGAACCCTATTCGGAGGAGTTTGGGCATGTTGCACTTGCTATGACCAAGCTTGGAGAGAGGACAGGTAATATATCGGAGTCTTATCACAAACTGGCAGATATTCTTGAAAACATCCGTGACAATACGGCGAAGTTCAAGAAAGCGATACGTACTCCTCTGATTACACTTGCGTCAATGGCGATCGCGTTTACAATTTTGATTATGGTTGTTGTACCGAAATTCAAAGATATCTTTGCAAAGTTTAAAACGGAGTTGCCAATACCAACCCAGATTCTGCTCAAAATAGAGTGGGCGTTTA
>JALTYW010000247.1 GCA_027046415.1 Sulfurovum sp. | reverse complement strand
TTCACCAAACTACAACGGTTTAAGTTTCAAAATTACAGGAGCGGGAGCTACTGATTTTGGTATCAATGATCCACTCTATGAGCAGAGAAACTTCGTGTTTGACCCTGTAGAGAGAACATCGTTTGCCATTTTGCAGGAAGCCTATGTAGCGTATGAGAGTGAAGGTGGTGCACATACTTTGGTCGCCGGTGCGAAAGAGACGGTCACACCGATGATCGATGCGGATGACTGGTATATGCTTGCAAACAGTTTTCAGGGTGCCTACTATCTGAATAAAAGTTTCGAGAACATCAAGTTTGCCGGAGGATACTTTTACAAGATGGCTGGTGTATGGGACAGCGGTGCCAACGGTACTGAGTGGCATACGATGAGTGATGCCAGTTTCGTTGATGGCGGCTATAAAGAGATTGGCGGAGATGAGGGTGTCTGGACAGGTGTGTTCCAGTACGATGACGGTACGCACAACCTGAAGGTGTGGGACTACTATATGCAGGACTACTACAACACCTTCTTTGCACAGTATGACTGTACCGGAAAGGCGGAGCACTTCAATTACGATATGGGTGCACAAATCATCGATTTTCAGGGAGTTGGCGGTCTGAAAGAGTATTACAGCAATGTATTGGGAGGACGGGCAATCGACTATAGTATTTACTCCCTGCGTCTTAATGCCAGTCACGAGAACGGTTTTGACATAGCACTTGGTGCTTCGTTCTATACTGACGGTGATGGTACGGGTGATACACTTGGCGCATGGGGCGGTTACCCCTATTTCGCAAATGGGATGATTTTCCATTTCTTTGAAGCAGGCAGCCTGCGTAACGCCAACTCCTATAAAGCACAGTTGGGTTACGACCTTGGCAAGCAGGGAGTTGACGGGCTTTGGATCGGTGCGCGTTATACCTACTTTGATCTCGATCCGCAGTACTCCAAATCTTCACTTAATGGCGAAGGACAGGATTCTCAGAAGTTGTACGGTCTGCGTGTAAGTTACAACCACCCAAGCGGCTTCTATTTTACCGGTACCTATGAGTTTGTCGATCTTGATCAGCAACCGGATATCTCTGCACTCAGACTCATCGGCGGATATAAGTTCTGATGAGGTATTTTAGCGGCAAGGGATTTGAGAGAGTATGCAAAAAGAAAATTTCTTAGTTAATACTTGATGTATGCATTATGTGCTTTAAAAAAAGAAGAGTAAAATACGCCTACATCAATCTTATACAAAGGAAACTTTATGGAAAACATTCCAAATTGCCCAAAGTGTGGCAGTGAATATACCTATGAGGACGGTGACCTCTATATCTGTCCGGAGTGTGCATACGAGTGGAGCAAGAGTGAAGCAGAAGAGGCAGAAGCAGGGCTGGTTGTCAAGGATGCAAATGGGAATATTCTGCAAGATGGTGATACTGTCACAGTGATCAAAGATCTCAAGGTCAAAGGCAGCAGCGGCGGGATCAAAGTGGGGACAAAGATCAAGGGGATCCGTCTGGTTGAAAGCAATGATGGACACAACATCGATTGTAAAGTACCGGGTGTCGGAGCGATCAAGCTTAAGCAGGAGTTTGTGAAAAAAGCGTAAACTGTTTACGCTTTTTCATTCAAAAACGTTAGTAGCGGTAGTTGTAGATAGCGGCTT
>JALTYW010000246.1 GCA_027046415.1 Sulfurovum sp. | reverse complement strand
CACCCTTGCGCGTGACGAGAAACTTTCTCACTTTTTTGACGAAGCCGTTTCTGTGCATGAAAGTCCTGTAACCATCGCCAACATCGTTGCCAACGATGTCGCACGTGTGTTCAAAGAAAATGGTACCGAGAGCCTCACTTTTGGAGCCAAAGAGGTCGCAGAGCTTGCCAAAATGCTCGATGAAGAGACCATCTCAAGCAAGATCGCCAAACAGGTCTTTGAAGAGATGACCGCCACTGGAAAAGCTCCGGATGCCATTGTCGAAGAGAAAGGACTCAAGCAGATCAGCGACCCTGCCGAGATCGCCCCGATTATCGATGAGATCATCGCACAAAACCCTGACAATGTCGCCAAGTACAAAGCAGGTAACCAAAAACTCTTCGGTTTCTTTGTCGGGCAGGTGCTCAAAGCGACAGGCGGGAAAGCGAATCCGAAAGTGGTTAATGATCTTGTCAGGGAGAAGTTGGAGGCTTAAATCTTCTACTCGTCCCCATGCTCCTGAGTGGGGATGCATACTCAAACCTTGCATATAAAAAACTTCCACTCCATATAAAACTCCCATATGTATTCTTACGCAGGAGCAAGGGAATGAGAGAAGAAAACCTACTTTTTACCCGGTGCCTTCTGCAGCGGTGAGGGACCGGTAAATTTGGTGTAGGATGTTTTGACACCCTTTTCGCTGACAATGGTCAGTTTGTTGTTGTCAAGATAGGTAATGGTGTTGATGCGGATGGGGTTGCCTTTAAGTCTTGCCTGATAGGTACTTGCAAGGGCTTCAAGGGACTGTTTGGTAATGGTGCGTGATACCTCTTTGGCAAAGGGTACTTCTATCTTTTTGACGACTACGACAAGGGTTGTTACGTGTCGTTTCCAGATGCCCGAAGCCTTAACCTGCAGGTCTTTGATGAAGTGTTCGCCTTTTTTGAGGCTGACAAGGATAGTGATATCGAAGGTGTGGTCGGCTTTGAGGTTGAGAAACTCTTTTTCTGTCACACGGGTGCGGTTTTCGCTTGTGGCTTTGGTGACTGTGCGCCAATCACCGATGGTCATGTCGTGTACAGGTTGTGCGCTGAGTGCGGCTATGCATGAAAAAAGCAGCAAAAAAGATCGCATGAGCTTTCCTACTGAAGATACTGCTCAAGCGTGTACTTGAGATCTTCATCCAAATCGAGGTTTTTGTACATCCACTGCAGGTATCCCATATCTTCGCGTGAGACCTCTTCGATGCTTCGGTCTTTGTATTTGCCAAAGCGGAAGGTTTTGAGCAGTACCGGTGTCTGGGTCAGTTCTGCCATCTTCTGCATGGGATTTTCACCGGAAAACTTCTGCTGTGTCAGCTGTACCAGTTTAGAAAGCAGCAGTTTCATCACCAGCACATCTCCAATGGCATCATGGGCTTTGATGGTGATGCCCATCTTGTTTGCCTCTTTCTCCTCATTTTTGTAGAGTTCGAGGGCATAACGCAGGTACTGCAGGCGGTGGGCAGGGGAGTCCGGCAGCAGGTGTTTTGCGACGCGCACCGTGTCGATGAGCGTGTAACGGTTGACAAAGCCCTCTTTTTCAAGCATGCCCAGATCAAACGATATGTTGTGTGCGATCAGGTAGTTTTCCGGTGCATTGTAGCTCTCCACCGCTTTGGCAAAGGCTGTTTCGCTGTAGGGTGCCTTGTCGGCGATGACTTCCGGCGTAATGTTGTGTACCTCCATCGCTTCGATGCTGATGGGTACAGTGGTCGAGCAGAGCTCGTCATAGACATCGATGTGCTCTCTGTCGTGGACGACCATCGCACCTACCTGAATGATGCGGTCATTCTCCTGATTGCCTGTGGTCTCTGTGTCGAAAAGGACATAAACTGCCATAAAAAGTACCTTGTTATAGAAATAGTGTAGATCTCCACAGAGCAATGTGCTAGGGAGTGTGGATGTTAGAACTTATAGGAGAAACCGATATTCCATGAGGATAGATCAGTATTGGTTAGTATATTGTCACTTTCACCAAGATTGGTGTAGTCAACAAAAGCACCAAAACTCTGGGTAAGATTGACTTTCACACCAGCTCCCCATGAAAAGAGTGTTGCATTGTCGCTTCCACCTAAAAGAGCATTGGCAGTATAGTCGTTTGCGGTAACGCCCAAGAGAGCGTAAAAGTTGAGCATGGAAAGTTTGTATTGCGGTTTGGCATAGACTGCAAAGCTTTCGGCTTTATAGTTGCCACTCAGTGGTGTGTCTCCAAGATAATACCCGTACGCAGCCTCAGATGCATTCAGATAATAGCGCCCTTCAACTCCAAGGTATTCATTGAAGTCATATCCTGCAAGAAGGACAACACTATCTGTGGATAGATCAAGAAGCGTCTGTTCTATATTCAGTTCATCGAGTTTCAGGTCTATATTTGTATTGGCATATCCCAAACCAAGATACAAACCGTTGTCATCTGCTGCGAGGGTGCTGTTTCCAATAGCAAGTAGTGCGAAAGAAGAGAGTAATAGATGTTTCATCATATCGGTATCCTTGTTTTTTACTCAAAATTCATTATAGTTGATATTCGAAAATATTTCTTTATAGAAGTATAGCAGAAGAAATATTTAATATCCGCATGAAGGTAGAGGAGTTAATGTAGTTTTGTCTGCTTATTCTCAATCATACATGCTATAATTATCCCACATTGAAGAAGGAGAAGATACTGGTATGACGATGGACGAGATGGTTGTTGAACATATGATGAATCCGAAAAACTACGGTACACTTGCAACGGCAAACGGAGAAGGGATGGGGAAAAACCCCCTCAACGGCGAGAAGGTTGTTATCTATATCCATGTCAAAGAGGATGAGGAGAAACCCTATATTGACGATATCGCATTTCAGGCGATTGGATGCACAACCACCATTGTTGCCGGATCGATGCTAACAGAGGAGGCAAAAGGGCTTACCATCGATGGGGCGCGCAATCTGGTAGCAGCAACCATGCAACTGCTTGAAAAACTGCCCCCTGAAGATGCCGCCTGTTCGGAGATGGTTGCACTGGCGATCAAAGCGGCGGTCGATACCTACGAAAAACGCAAAGAGGAGGCAGACTATCCGATGATTACCTACCAGATAGCGAACGACTGTACCCCAAAAGAGGAGGAAGCGAATGAAAACACTGCTGATTAAGACCCATGAAGCATGGCTGGAGATGCTCATGGCAGGCTTTATGAGCCATACCCAGAACAAACAGGTGCTATTTGACTTTTCAGATATTCTCTTCAGACACTTTACATGGATAGAACATGAACTGATCCGTACGGGAGAGTCATATGACTATGAGCGTGACAACATCCCCATTAAGGTTTCCCGACTCGATGATATACTCAAAGCTATTACCTCCCGTCTGCTTGAGATCGACCTGCAACTGCTTGGACTCGAAGACAAAGAGCTTGCCGGGCGTATCAAGAGCGATATCGACTATATGACCGGGGTACTGCACCGTATGAACGATGAAGTGGTAACCGCCTTTAGCATGGAACGGCAATTCCCCGGTGCCAACCTGACCGATGAAGCCAGAGACGCATTGACGCTTTTCCTGTTTGATGAGAGTTACAAAGAGTATGAGCTGATCATGATCTACAACTATCTTAAAGCCCACAGTGATGATGCCTACCTGAACAGAATTTTCCAGATACTCATCGATGAGAGTTTCTTTCATCTGAAATCTTTTGGGGACATGATGGCGAAGATGGGCATTTTGGCGGTACCGCGTGTGGTGATGAAAGAGCTCTATCAGGTCGAAGATGTGGTACAGTTTCTCAAAGACGGCATTAACGAGGAACTTGCTGCCAAAGAAGAGTGCCGCAAACTCTCCGATGCGGTTGGCCATGACTCTCAGGAACTGGCAGACTTCTTTACTTTCATCAACAATCAGGAGAACTACCACATTGCGCTCATGACCGATGCACTTGCGCATTATGCAAAGGAAGGCAATGGGTAAACGGCACTTTACTTCCTCACTCTCACAGGCTTTTGGCAGGTTTGCCTCCAAGCCGTTTCCGGCGATTGTTCAGCATATCATTAACGCCTCCTATGTCAAACTCATGGGGCTTGATATGTCCGAGTTTAGAACCCCCGCAAGCTACCCAACGCTCAATGCACTCTTTACCCGTGCTCTGGAGCAGCCGCGCACGTTTCCGGAAGATCCCAATGTACTCATTAGCGGTGTAGATGCACTGATCACAGACTATGGCACTATTGAGGAGGGCAGAGCCTACCAGATCAAAGGGATGGCGTACAGTATTGAAAAACTCTTTGGCAGTCACCATGCTGAAGCGGCAAAGTCGGTGGATGGTGGTGAATTCATGAACTTCTATCTCTCTCCCAAAGACTACCACCGCTACCATATGCCTATGACACTGCATATTCACTCTCTGACACACATTCCGGGGAAACTCTACCCTGTGAATTTTCCGCTGCTGCGCAATAAAAAAGAGCTCTTTATTGAGAATGAGCGGGTGATCATTGAATGTACCGATGAAAAAAACAGGAAACATGTACTGGTACTTGTGGGGGCACTCAATGTCGGGAAAATGGTAGTGACTTTCGAGCCGCGTGTGCGTACCAACTCAGAGATAAGAGAACCGCAGCACTACACCTATGATGACCTGACACTCAGCAGAGGTGAACTCTTTGGCTGGTTCGAGATGGGCTCAACCATCTTGACATTCTCGCAAAAGGGTGCTATTGTACCCGAAGTTGCGATCAATCAGAAGGTCTCTTTCGGTGACCGTGTAGGATATCTTCAGTAAAGGAACAGCAATGTTAGTGGTAAAAGAGATACAAGAATACGCACAGATACGTACCAAAGCACGTGCCTATCTCTGCTACATTATGAGCAGAAACATTTCACAGAGTATTGACACTGATGAAGGTGCGACACTCGATATGGTCATTGGTAAGATCAAAAACTTGCTTGAGGCGGTTCCTTATGCAGAGGTGATCTATGCTATTGACGGACATGGCATCCAGATGGTTGACAATATCTCCAAAAATCCGAAACTCAACGGCATAGGTAAGGGAGAGGACAGAAGCGACCGTGCCTACTACTACAAGACCCTTAATGAACATCGTTGTATTCTGACCGATCCATATCCGTCTCTTGTGAGCAATGAGCTTGTTGTAACGGCTTCGTTCCCTATTTATGATGTGCACAATAAGCTTGTTGCCATTATCTGTATGGATATCACGCTGAAAAATATTTTGAAGATGGTACACCCAAGTTCTATTGACTCCACATTCGGTACAGCAAGCAAATGGGTCTACTCGGCATTTTCTGTGGCACTTTTTGCTGTGGCACTGCTGCTGTTTATCAAAGCGATTTTCAGTTTCATGCATTTTGGGGTGGACTTTGCCCACATTAAGATTCAGGAGATATTCAAGTCAACTATCCTGCTGACACTTTCACTTGCCATTGTCGATCTGGTCAAGGCAATCTTTGAGGAGGAAGTGCTTGGCAGGGTGAAAAAGCGTGATACATCTGAAGATTCGCATCAAACGATGATACGGTTCCTTGGCTCCATTATCATTGCTCTCTCCATCGAAGCATTGATGCTGGTATTCAAGTTCGCCCTGACCGATCCCGTGAAACTGATGTATGCGGTCTATCTGCTGTTGGGTATTACCTCGTTGATTATAGGACTTTCAATCTATCTGAAGGTCAACCAGAAAGGTGGACATAAAAAATAATGCATCGTTATGAACTGATCATCTTCGATATGGACGGCACACTGGTAAACTCCTCCATTACCATTGCCAATGCCATCAACTATGTACGTAAGCATCTTGGCTTTGCGCCTATGGATACAGAGATGATCCTTACCAAGGTCAATGACCCGACAATCAACCCCGCACAGTTTTTTTACCATGCTAAGACCTTTGAACATGACCATGAACGGTGGTTTTCGGAGTACTACACACGTCACCACGACAAAGAGCTTGTCCTTTACGACGGCATCAAAGAGCTGCTTGAAGCCTTGAGGGAAAAGGGGTATCAGCTGGCTGTCGCCACCAATGCCTACCGTAAGTCGACCATAGAGTCATTGACACATCTTGGCATCTATGTGATGTTCGATGCGATCGCCTGCTATGATGATGTCCATAAAGGGAAGCCTTACCCGGATATGCTTCTGAAACTACTGGATGAGCTGCATATACCTAAAGAGAAGGCTCTCTTCATTGGGGATGGACCGCGTGACGAACAGGCTGCAAAACGGGCGGGTATCGATTACTTAATGGTAGAGTGGGGCTTTACCGAGCATGGACACGATAATGTGATCCACACGGTTGAGGAGTTGAGACAGAAGTTGCTTGGATGATCAGATATCATCACGATAGACATCGGTGATGTCAAAGTCATAGTCGGGTTCGATCACCGGAATGTCCTTGAGTGCATCGGGATCAACCTCATGTTCAGAGAGGTTGTACTCATCCCCCTGATAGAACTTCTGTTCCCTAGCGTACTTCTTCTCTCTTTCCATCTGCTCCTGAAGCTCTTTTTTAAGCCGTGCATCTTTTGAAATATTATTCTCATGTTTCTGTGTGCAGTTGTGTTCTACCTTTTTATTCACTGATTGGTTTTGTTCAGAATATAGAAGTGTAATGCAAAGAAGGATGAAGGGAAAGAGGCGTAAAGTCATTATATTTCCTTATTAAAATATTAATTATAGATTATATAATAAAAATACGATTCTTTCAAGTATCTATTATTTGAATTCTATTTCCTCCTCTTGTGCAGCTTTTCTGGCTTCATATTCAGGACTCAGCGTAAACATCAGCTTCAAGTCCGCCGGACTTGTAGCGTACTGATATGCTTGTTTCTCACTGATTTTGTCTGCAAGTGTAAGGTTAAACAGTGCTCTGTTAAAGCTGATCGAGTCATACATGATACCCTCTTTCTCAATTGCATCAGGCAGTTCATTGTCCCTTTTTGTGCGAATAAGTTCCTGTACCAGTGGTGTTTTGAACATCATCTCTACAGCAGGAATCATTTCCCCGTCAACACCTTCTATGAGACGCTGTGAAATCGTAGCTTCAAGGGTTGCCGCAACTGTCTGACGTACCCTGTTTTGCTCATTGGTAGGGAAAAGACCAATGAGACGGTCTATAGTCTCCTGTGCATTTAAAGTATGAACAGTAGAGAAGACAAGGTGACCGGTATTGACAGCCTGAATGATACTTTCGGCTGTTGCCATATCTCTGATCTCCCCAACCATGATGATATCTGGGTCTTCACGCATTGCAGCACGTAGTGCCCGAGAAAAACTGTGGGTATGGGTACCAAGCTCCCGTTGTTCCACAATGGATTTTTTATCATGAAACACATACTCGACAGGATCTTCTATGGTAATGATATGACGATGGTGTTTCTGGTTTATCGATTCAAGTATCGTTGCCAGTGTTGTTGTCTTCCCGCTACCTGTTGTACCTGTCACAAGCACCAAACCGCGTCTGAGATCAACCAGTTTGTTAAGCGCTGCCGGAAGATTTAACTCTTCAAATGTTTTGATTTTGTCAGGAATAAGTCTAAAAGCGATGCCAATACCGTCTACATGGAGAAAGATATTGAAACGGAAGCGATACCGTGCATCCAGTTTGTATGCACCATCATACTCCTTCTTTTTGTAAAACTGTTCTATTGTATCATTGGTCAAAAGTTCAACAATATCTTCAACAGTTTTTTCCGTAGCTATTTCATTACTTAAAAGTATGATATCGCTCTTTAAACGTGCATGAAGAGGACTGTTTGATTTTATATGTAAATCAGCACCTTCTATAGAAATAAGCATCTCCAGCCACCTATTGAGTTTGTCTTTTGCTGCTTGTAGAGACATTGTTTCCCCTTTCTTTCATAGATTATATTTATATAATAGCTAAAATAAAGTTATGTTGTAAAGTTTTATGTAATGATTGTTGTATTTGTACTATATTTGGTCAGGGGTGCGTTTATATCGTAATAGTAATAGTATGGAAATTCAGAATTGGTTAGATAATATAGAAAAAGAGCTATAATGCATGATACAAGAGAAGACAAATCCAGATTATGGAGAGATGATGCAGGACCGATATGTAGCCGATGTAGGGGATTTTGGAAAGTTCCAGCTTTTTAGATACCTCTTCAATCATCCCGAAAGTCCGTTTGACAACAAACGGCTTGCCCAGATATGGTTTTTACATTCGGGTGAGGGGGAGCGAAACAATGACGGCAAACATATCGACTACTTTGA
>JALTYW010000245.1 GCA_027046415.1 Sulfurovum sp. | reverse complement strand
TTTCATACCCGTTCCTTTATGTAAATCCAATTTAATTTTTAATTTCTAATTTCTAATTCTTCAGATTCCCTTCTCCAACCGTCTGGTTGTAAAGAGATCATCACTAAGCGACTTGTTGACCTTGATATGGCTGAACTTCAGGATCGTTTTGTGTAGTGTCTGCTTGCCTTTCTTGGTCGTCATGGTCATCTCGTCAGGTACCCAGATATCGTTTTGTTTATGCAGTTTTCTGATGTCAAGATACTTTTTCTTGCCATGTTTCATAAACCCGATGGAACGTACCACAACATAGTTGTCTTTACGGACAATACCTATACTTTTGAGATAACCTGACTCTTTGATCACTTTGCTGTTTCTCGGTGTCGCCTCAATCACCCATGCATCTTTGCCTCGTACTTTTGTCTCTTTGAGAAGTTTGAAATCATAATCCTCAAGATCGCGGTCGGTCATATCAAAATAGCTGAAATCCGATCCCATAAAACTCCCGCTCTTATCAGCACTTGGAATACGCTTGACCTTTTTGAGTGCAGGCAGATAGAGCCACTGGTCATCATCTTTGTTCGGGTCATCATAATCGTAGGTCAGAAAGGCTGTGTTTTTGACATCTGCAGGAGACTTGAAGAAGAGTATACGGTACTCGTCCGGACCGAAATCCTTACTATAGGATTTGATATCTCGAATACGCTTTTTGCCGTTTTTGTCGATCAGAATCATATACATATCCTGTTCTATAGTTTTGCCATCATCACGTGCATCGACTTTCTCCATGATCGCACGTGCTTTAGGATCATCCGCATGTACTGCCACACCTGTTAACATAAGTGCCGCCATCGTTGTCAAAATCGTTTTTTTCATTATCTCTTCCTTTACTTAGTTGTGCATATCATAAAAGCTTTTCGCAAAAAAAGCCAACCTCTTTTTATCAAATCTTATGGCTTTGCTCAGTTCCTATGCTTCCCGCGCGGGAGCATGGGAACAAGAGCAAACGGTGTTGTCAGGGGGGCAACACCCTATAGTAACTTAAAGCTTTCCAAAGGGAAGCATACCAAAACTATTCACTATTCACTATTCACTATTCACTCTTAACCCTGTCAATCCACCCGCGTTTTGCCGCAACGATCATCAGTGCAGGTGCAAGCAGCAGGTCTGCGAGCAGCGCAAGTACAATAACCGACCCTGTCAAGAGCCCAAAGTTATGTACCGAAACCATCTGTGCCATCATATAGGCATAAAATCCTAAAGATAAGACAATGGTAGTGATGACCATCGCTTTTCCAGTGGTAAAGAATGTAGCACGTATCGCCTCTGCACTCTCTCCTGTTTTTTGGTAATAACGCATAAAGTTGTGCATAAAGTGGATCGTATCATCTACTGCCAATCCGATTGCGATGCTGCCAATGAGCAGTGTAAACATATCCAGCGGGATATTGGCAACATACATAATGAACAGCCCCATGATGATCGGTACCAGGTTTGGAATCATACTCAAAAGTCCAAGTCTGATAGAACGCATGATGAGCATCATCATGATACTGATCAGCACAAAAGCGATAAGATAGCTTCGCACCGATGAACTGACAGCCTGCGAGAAGGTATTGACCAATAGAGGGATCATCCCTGTCACTTCACTTTTCATGCCCGGGAATGTCTCTTTCAACTCCCGGTCGATATAGCCCATCACCCCAGTCGCTTTCACTGAATCTGTCCATGGCACTTTGATGGTAATACGTATTTTGCTAAACTGACTGTCCACAACATCTTCAAGGTCATCGCTGCCCGAGTTTTCAAACAGTAACAGCTCCTGAGAGACAAGTGCTTTCTCTTTCGGGATCGTATAAAAACGCTCATCATTTCCATGCAACGCACGGTTTGTCTCTTTGACAATGGTCGCGAGAGAGACCACTTTTCCTATGTGCGTATAGGCATCCTTATAGTGTTCCATACGTCTTGCCATGGTATCAAGCTTCTGCAAAAGAACCGGGTCTTGCCACCCGTTCTCTTTGCCTGTATCGACAACTGCCTCAATGGTCAGGGTTCCGTTAAGATGTTTGTCAATCGTCTCGGTGGCAACCCGTACATCAGTACCCGGCTTAAACCAGAAAAGCGGGTTGTGTGAAAGCTCCAGTTTCGATGCACTCAAAAGCGCAACAGCCACAAGCACAGCACTGACAGCAATAATCTGCTTATAGTACCGGATGGGCAGCTTGGCAAAACGTGCCATAAGGGTATCCAGCTTTCCGGACTTCTGTTTTGCGCGCTGCTTCAGTTTTGTGATCTGCAGCAGTGCCGGCAAGAGCGTCAGTGTCAAAACCAAAGAGACCAAAACACCAAATGATGCAAATATACCCATATCAGAAATCGGTGCCACTTCACTTCCCGCAAATGACCCGATCCCGATAGCTGTTGTAATGGAGGTCATAGCGATCGCCAATCCGGAGTGCCCCAGAGTATAAATAAGCGCCTCTTTTTTCTCTCCTGTCTCATTAAAACAGTCAAAAAAGATAGAGAGCACATGCACTGTTGCCCCTACACTTACAGCCAATAGCAACGATGGAACAATCTGCGTAGGAAGTTTGAATGCCGTACCTGTCCATCCCATCAGCCCCACTGTCGCAAGAAGTGCCATAATGACTACAATCAGCGGATAGACTACTGCAGAGATACGGCGGAACATAATAAACAAAAACACAATGACAATCAGCAGTGTCACACGGGTAAACTTCTGCATATCCGCCTGCATCTGCTGTTTGAGTATTCCCACAACGACAGGTGAGCCTGCCACATAGATCTTCATACCACCCTTGCGGTACTGTTGCACCACCTCAAGTACAGCCTTGACAATCTCCGAATTTTCCTGATCGGTCAAAAATTTCGGTGCAGCAGTTTTACTCTTTTTCCCCTCTGGTTGCAGCGGTGTATCATCAAACCCGTCACTCTCTTCAAACCCCTCATCTGCTGTTTGTTTTTTTGCTTCCTCTCCTTCATGAGAAAAAGCATCACTCTCAATGATGATGGTCGTCATTTTTCCATCTTTGGAAATCAGCAAATCCTTATAGAAATGTGATGCCAGTGTCCGTGCTTTGATCTTCTCAACATCCTCCTTGGTTTGGGGAAAGGGTTCAAGCAGATCATCAGTCAGCAGTTCATCACCCCTGCCGCGGGTGTTACGTACGTTATACAAAGAGGTAACCTCGTCGATATATGGCACTTTCGCTTCGAGCTCTTCATGCAGTTGTTTCAGCTTTTTCAAAAACCCAAGTGTAAATATCTTGTCACTCTCTATGGCAACCGCTATGCGCTCGTCACGCCCGAACTGCTCTCTGAAACGGTTGTAGGTCAGCAGTACCGGATCCTCCTCATGCATGAACCCCTCTGTAGAAGTATCGAACTTGATCTGCGGTACATGTACAATAAAAATCAGTACAAACACAAGTGATGCCACAATCGTTTTGAAAGGATTTTCCGTAATCCATCTTCCCATCATCTCCATTTTTCGTTCCATTTTTCTATGCATCTGTTTCTCTCCTATGGTTCATACTTTTCTCACACATCCTATATCTCCTTGATAAACGCTTTGAGCGCATCTATGTAGTTGTAAAACGCCTCTTTGCCTTTGTCTGTTATCTGTACCGTTGTCTTGGGACGTTTGCCCTCAAAATGCTTTTCAAGAACAATGTATCCTGCTTTCTCAAGCTTGCTAAGGTGCGAAGAGAGATTGCCGTCTGTCACATCAAGCATCTCCTTCAATGCTTTAAAAGGGAGTCCCTCATTGGCAATAAGCAGTGAAACCAGCTTGGAACGGACATTTTGGTGCAACAGAGGATCGAACATGCCTACGCTTTTCTCAAATGTTTCCATGCAATCACAGCAGGTGCTATAGAGAGCCCGGCAATAAGCGCAGCTTGTGCAAGACGGTAACAAAGCGGCTCAATACCGGTGATATGTCCTAAGAACAATCCAAAAAACAGGAGTACTACAGCAGTGAGCATATTGATCCGCATCAGTATGGAAAATGCTCTGATATTGAGCACAAATCCAACAACAAAATATCCCAGAGAAATACCAAAAAGCCATGATAGCAACATAGGAATATAAAGCTTATGCAGCGCAAATATTGTAGAGAGAACAATCAGAAAAAGAGCAATCATCACAAAACTCTGCGTTACAAACCGCTGCCGTCTCGTACACTCCTCAATATCGTAACTCTTGTTGATCTGCTTTGTCATAACCGCTTCAGCGATAAAACCTGTTACAATCAGTAAAAAAACTGCAGCAGTCGCCATGGGAATGCTGTGCATATACATAGGCACCATGCCAAGTGTAAGTGTAAAGGCGATCAGACTCCAAACAAATGTGGCTTTGTAATTGTATGGGAAAAAAGCCTGTCTTTCTATCAGATGATGCCTGATATCATCAATACGTTGCAATACCTCCTGCTTCTCTTCGGGCATATCACTCCTTTTCAAAGTACTTTGTATTGCAAAGTATAGTATCTTTTGCTTTAAAGATGCCAATAAAAACTGATACATTTTCAATTTGCATGGCTATAATACACTATCTGACTATATTACTGTGGAAGGTAGCGCATGAAACTGCTCTCAATCGGACAAAACATTAGCCACACAAGGCTTGATATCACTTCCATCGAGACATCATCCCTTGCATCACATCATGATATCGAACAGTATGACTATGTGATCATCAATGGTGGCGACGGTACCATACGGCGTGTGCTCAAACAACTCCATACACTTCAGAATCAGCCGGTCTTCATCCTCAACCCCACAGGCTCTTTCAATGTAGTTGCAAGGGTCCACAAAGCACCTCCTATCAACAGCGTACTCGATATGCTGGCTGAGGGCAGCACACCTGCTACACAAAAACACCATATCTTCAAACTCAACGACGAGCTCTTTCTCTTTTCAGCAGGCAACATGGGTGACCTACAGCACATTTTCCTCTCCGAGACACTGCGGTTTGGATGGCTCAGACACGGTATGGCCAAATACATGCTTGCCGTACTCTTCCTGCTTCCGGTACACCTCATCATAACCCCTTTTATGCTGATGAGCTCCACACGCTTTTTCATCTTCACCCCGTTGCGTTTTATCAGAAAATTCGGCAGTTTTTACGGTGAAGTAAAGGCACTTGACCTTGACCTTGACAACGATTACAATATGCTCGAACTCGACGGTGATATTGTCACCGTCAAGGGAAGACATCTGAAAATACGCCAGGCAGGCAATGTCCGTATCGTAACCGGTAAATGAAAATGAGACTGACTGCTCTTCTGCTTCTGTGTTTCTCACTCCTCTTTGCCTCTGGGCAGATCATCCCAAAACCGCTTCAGAGTATCAAAAACAGTAATGCTTTTACACTCGATTCACATACCCGTTTCTACACAGATACCCCACTTGCCAAAACTGCCGTTACCTACCTCCAAGACCATTTGCAGAACGCTTCAGACTACAGGCTAAAGCAAATAGATACTCCCATTGTAGGCACACTGCACTTTCATTACGCACCCCAAACAGTCACAAAAGCAGAAGGATACCGTTTGAGCATAGACAGTAAAGGCATTCTCATACAGGCGCGTGACCGCAGCGGCTTTTTTTACGGAGTCATCACACTGATGCAACTGATGCCAAAGCAGATCTGGGGTGAAAGCAGCGTTAAAAAATGGCGTATTGAAGGCATAGAGATTATCGATGCACCCCGTTACCGCTGGCGCGGCATGATGCTTGATGTCTCACGCAACTTCTTCGATGTTGCCTATGTCAAAAAGTTCATAGACCGCATGGCTCAGTACAAACTCAACCGCTTTCACTGGCACCTGACCGATGATGAGGGGTGGCGTATAGAGATCAAACGCTACCCGCTGCTGACAAAGATCGGTGCGGTGCGGGGACCGGGTACGAAACTGCCCTTTTCCTCCTTCCCTACTATGCGTGGTCCAAAAGATCATGTGCAGCGCGGATTCTACACCCAGGCACAGGTTCGTGACATTGTCGCCTACGCCAAAGCACGCTGCATCGAGGTGCTGCCAGAAATCGATATGCCTGGACATGCCAAAGCCGCCCTCGTCTCCTACCCAAGGCTGCTTACAGACCCCAAAGACACCAGCCGCTACCGCTCTGTACAGAGAGTTGCCAACAATACCCTCAATCCCGGACTTAAAAGCACATACAGATTTCTCGACGGTGTCATTAGTGAAGTAGTCGCCCTCTTCCCTTTTGATTACATCCATCTTGGAGGAGACGAAGTACCAAAAGGTGCATGGAACCGCTCACCTGCAGTCAAAAAACTGATGCAAAAACACCATCTCAAAAGCAGGCGTGATGTACAGAACTACTTCTTTACAAGAGTGGATGCCATTTTGAAAAAGCACGGCAAAAAGATGGTCGCATGGCAAGAGGTGCTTCAAGGCAGCCCTAAGCTGCGCAATGAAGATATGGTCATGGCATGGAAAAGTCCAAAGGCAGGCTACAGAGCCATAGAAAAACACCGTAATACCATCATGGCTCCGGTACAGTACCTCTACTTCGACCAACAATACAAACGTGCCAAAGGCGAACCCGGACAGAAGTGGTCGACACCTGTTTCTTTAAAAAAGGTCTACAGTTTCCGTCCCAAACGCACATGCTGTCTAAAAGGGGTAGAGGCGTGTCTGTGGTCTGAGACACTGCTTGACGAACATATTGCAGACTACTTTGCATGGCCAAGAGCACTTGCCCTCTGCGAAATTGCATGGAGCGCTCCTGAACATCGCCAATGGCACAGCTTCAAAAAGAGAGTGCAGCAATTTGCACTGCCTAGACTCAAAGTACAACATGTGCATTATCGGCCAGTAAATTAAAATCTCCGATTCCAAGAGGAGACCAATCACCACACACTACGGATAAAGCAAATACTTCTCTCTGATCCTCTTAAATTTCTCCAAATCTGCTTCCCAACTCTTGCGTATCTGCGCCTCACTCCAGCCCGCCTCAAGCTGTTTTCGCAGATGGTCGCTGCCGGCAAGTTTGTCAAAAAACGTTCCGCCGTGAAGAAAGAAGTGCCGTTTATCACTGTAATGGGCATAGGCATCTTTCAAATAGTGCAGCAGCACCTTTTTTTTGCTACGCAGTGAAGTCATATCCAGATGACGCAGATCGGCACCGTAACAGCACCTGTTTTGATATTTCGGATGTTTTGCACCCGGCATCGCATGCGGAGTGAAACAGAACGTTTTTTTCCTATAGTGCGGTGCTCCGTAACATTCAAAAGGGAAGAGAGTTCCCCGACCAAGAGAGAAAGCTGTACCCTCCATCAGCACCAAAGAGGGATAGAGTGCAACCGCTCTTGCATTGGGGAGATTTGGAGAGGGCTTAACAGGGAGGACATAAGGGCGGTCATGTCTGTACCCCAGAAGCGGTATCACATGCAGATCGGTTTTTACCCCGTTTTGAAGCCACCCTTCTGCATTGATCATCAGGGCATACTCCCCAATGGTCATGCCATACACAAGCGGAACCGGGTCAACCCCTACAAACGAACGAAACTGGCGTTTTAGTACAGGACCATCCACATAATAGCCATTAGGATTGGGACGGTCAAGCACTATCATCGGTATGTCTGCCTCTGCTGTTGCCTCCATAACATAGTGCAGTGTTGACAGATAGGTGTAACAGCGTACCCCGACATCCTGAATGTCAAACAGGATCACATCGACATCTTTCAGATCATTTAATGTCGGCTTTTTTCTCTTTCCATACAAGGAAATCACCGGCAGTTTTCTTTTGACATCATATCCGTTTTGAAGCGATGCTCCCGCATCGGCGCGTCCGGCAAACCCATGCTCCGGGGCAAAAATCTTAACGACCTTGATACCGTGTTCCTGTAGCAGGTCGACAAGGTGCCGCTTTCCAACCATCGATGTATAGTTGACAACAAGTGCTACACGTTTCTGTGAAAGCAGCGGCAGGTAGAGTGCCGTTCTTGCTGCCGCCGGCACAACCGCCTCTTCTGCCGTTGCCATGGAAAGCAGCAGGATGAAAATACTTTTCCATCGGCATATCTGCTTCACACACTTTTCCTTTTTTTACTATTCTACCACAGATTCTACACAAGATGCACATGCCACATGTTATAATCTTTCCATCACACAACAAAAAGGACCTATGTGTCAAAAAAATATTTTAGTATTCTTATACTCTCTTTTCTACTGGGCACGGTACTTCAGGCAGCACCGAAAGTATGCAAAAAAAGCGACAGAAGACAGTTGCCTTCAAACTATGACATGATCGTCGCATACTAC
>JALTYW010000244.1 GCA_027046415.1 Sulfurovum sp. | reverse complement strand
TCATCCGTGACCGCTACGGCATCAGACCGTTGAGTCTTGGAAAACTGCCAGAAGGCGGCTGGATTGTGGCGAGTGAAACCTGTGCATTTGACCTTGTTGGTGCAGAGTTTGTACGTGATGTGACACCGGGTGAGATGCTGATATTTGAAGAGGGGAAAGAGCCAGTCTCTGAGCAGATCTTTGAACCGGACTATCATCCGTGTGCATTTGAGTACATCTACTTTGCAAGACCTGACAGTATCATTGATGGTAAAAATGTCTACCAGACACGGCTTCAGATGGGTCGAAAACTGGCAGAGGAAGTGCCTGCGGATGTGGACCTTGTCCTACCGGTACCTGACAGCGGTGTGGCTGCTGCACGCGGGTATGCCGAAGGGCTTGGTGTACCGTTCGAGATGGGAATAGTGCGAAACCACTATGTGGGGCGTACCTTTATTGAGCCTACGCAGGAGATCAGAGACCTGAAGGTAAAACTGAAACTCTCTCCCATCAAACATCTCATTAAGGGAAAACGTGTAGCGATCATTGATGATTCGCTGGTGCGAGGTACGACTTCACGACAGATTGTTCGCATGCTTAAAGAGGCTGGTGCAGCTGAAGTGCATATGCGTATTGCGGCACCGGAGATAAAATTTCCCTGTCGCTACGGGATAGATACCCCTACACGTGCGGAACTGATCTCTGCAAACTTCAGTGTCGATGAGGTGGCTGAGAAAATTGCAGCTGATTCGTTGGGATTCTTGACGGTTGATGGACTGGTCGATGCACTTGGACGTGACCGTACCTATTCGCTTGTCAGTTTTGACGGAAACTACTTTGCCGGAGGCAATGCAGATACACAGGGCTGTGCTGGAGGGTGTTAATTAGCCCTTGTATGGTATAAAAATGGTGCTGTCGGGGGGACAGCACCCTACGATTTTTTTCTGTTTTCTTTCTCTTCGATCCCACTCATACCAAATCTACGTGCCAGTTCCTGTTTGACTCTGTCTGGAGAGATATTGCGATATCCCAGTCCTACAAGGGTATGGTAGAGCAGGTCGGCAGACTCGTAGATGACCTGTTCATCACTCTCGTGGTCGATGGCATCGACGACTTCCTGTGCCTCTTCGGTGATTTTACTTAGCATGAGTGCTTTGTCATCAAGCAGTTTTTTTGTCCATGATTTCTGCTCTGCCGGTGCATTTTTACGTTCAAGGATAGTATGGTAGAGCGTATCGACCACACCATAGATCGCATCGGTATCGACCTCTTTGTTGAGGATGACCTTCTCTTGCATCACAGAGGTAAAGAAGCAGCTTTTGCGTCCGGTATGGCAGGCAACACCGTTCTGTTTGATTTTAAGTATCACGGTATCGGCATCACAGTCAAGCAGTACATCTTTAACTTCCTGTGTATGCCCCGAACTCTCTCCCTTTTTCCAGATGCGCTGCTTGGAGCGGCTGAAGTAGTGGGCGTAGCCGGTGGAGAGAGTAAGCTCATAAGCCTCTTTGTTCATATAGGCGAGCATGAGTACTTCATTGGTGTTGGCATCCTGTGCGATTGCGGGGATGAGGGGGGTTTTGTTCCAATCGATGGTCATGATAATTTCTCCGAAATTATCAGCGTTCAGCGTTCAGCGTTCAGCGTTCAGAAACAGTAGCTTTTCCTTTGGAAAAG
>JALTYW010000243.1 GCA_027046415.1 Sulfurovum sp. | reverse complement strand
TCTCTTCATTTCTTTTTTTCTTTGTTCGCGTGACAAAGAAAAAAGAGAAACGAAGCAAAGAAAAAAAGAAAACACGATAACGCGTGATTTTTGTCAATTTTCCTTGACAATTTAAGGTTTACTATGAAATTGTTCCATAGAACGCTCAAGCCCTTTACCGTATCAACAACGCCTTCATATCCAAAATCGCCTGCTCAAGTCCCGTATAGACGGAACGGGCAATGATACTCTGCCCGATATTGAGTTCTTCGATGGTTTCGATTTCTGCGATAGATTGGACGTTTTGATAGTTTAACCCGTGTCCGGCAGCGACTTTGAGACCCAGTTCCATGGCATCGCAGCTGAGCAGTCTGAGGTTTCGCAGTTCGTCATCGAGCATCTGTTTGAGCACCTTTCTTGGTAGTTCGAGTTCCGTGATGGTGTGGTGGGTTTTGGCAAGGTTGCTGTAGAGCATGGCATAGATATTGGCATATTTTCCGGTATGAAACTCTATCCACTCTACATGCAGATCGACCGCTGCCCGTACGGCATCAAGGGTTGGATCGATGAAGAGTGAGACCTCTATCTCTTCAGCCTGCAGGCGTCTGATCGCCTCTTTGAGCTTGGGTTGTACTCCGGTAACGGCAAGCCCTCCCTCTGTTGTGACCTCTTCACGCTTTTCAGGGACAAGGGTAACACGGTGTGGACGAAGAGAACAGGCGATGTCGATCATGCTTGGTTCGATGGCGCACTCGAGATTGACAGGCAGTGCAGAAAGTTCAATAATGTTTTTGGCATCACTGTCGTGCATGTGACGTCTGTCTTCTCGCAGGTGGATGGTGATCTGATCGGCTCCTGCTCGCTTGCAGATGCTTAGTGCATCGAGGGGATCAGGGTCGGCAACTTTTCTGGCTTCCCTAAGTACGGCGATGTGGTCAATGTTGACACCGAGTTTCATAAGTGGTTTCCTTAAGCATGTTTGGGTAGATTATAGCCAATAATCGATTAGGAGAGCGAAATGGCAGAACGTCAGCCCATGCCTGTCAGTGAATACAAAAACATCAAACATAACATTGGAAACGGCAAACCGACCATTCTGGCATTTGGGATGAGCCACTGCTACAGCTGCATTGCGATGTCCAAAGTCTTTGCGCAGGTACTTGAGGAGCATCCGGAGTTTCAGATCTATGCGATAGATGGACAAAAAGAGCGCATTATTAGCCGTGATATCTACAAACTCAAAGAGATGCCGACACAGATCTTTTTCGATGCCGAGGGTAACGAAGTGTTTCGGCATACGGGAGCATATAAGAAGCCGGTACTGGATATTATTTTGAAGAAGTGGGGGTTTGTGTAACCCTTAACCAAAATTACGCTAAAATCGCGACAATATTATTTTTTTACAAGGCTGAAACATGGCAAAAAGAGAGATCAAAAAAGCCGTTCTTGCATACAGCGGCGGACTCGATACAAGTATCATTCTTAAGTGGCTACAAGATGAGTACAACTGTGAGGTAGTGACATTTACTGCCGATCTGGGACAGGGTGAAGAGGTGGAGCCTGCGCGTCAGAAGGCACTCGATATGGGCATCAAACCTGAAAATATTTTCATTCTTGACCTGCGTGAAGAGTTTGTCAAGGATTTTGTATTCCCAATGTTTAGAGCCAATGCGATCTA
>JALTYW010000242.1 GCA_027046415.1 Sulfurovum sp. | reverse complement strand
ATATCTGCTCTTTGATCGCCTTAAGCGCCAAGGCATCTTCCATCTCCGGTACCGCCACACGCACCATATCCGCACCCGCAAAATGAAGCCTATTGATCTGCTCCACCGTTACCGCCACATCACGCGTATCAGAGTAGGTCATCGACTGTACCGAGATCGGCGCATCGCCGCCTACGGCTACGTTACCGACAAAAATCTTTTTGGTTGGATACCTTTCTTTCACACTCTACCTTTTCTAACTTCTATAATAATTTTATAACTATATGTAATTACACATTCTACATACTCGTTCTTATCGTCCTCAAAGGAAACGCATACCACACACTCTATTTTTCTAGTACGCTCTCTACTATTAAATAACAATCTATCAAGAAAACATCATGCACTCTGAAGCACAATAGGCAAATCTATTGTATGTTCGTTCTTTTTGACATGCAGCACTTCGATAGCCACCACTTCATCCTTCGCGTTATAATCTATTATGACATCCTCTTGACGTTCTTCACTTTCTACTACTTTGTCATCGGAAAGAATCAAATAGATCGAATCTGTTTCATTATCATATTGAATCGTCATTTACATCCTTTTTTTCGCATTTGTCTATCAAAATAGACTGTAATTACCAGTCGCTTCTCCGGATTGACAACCACCTTGAGGCATCTGTTTCCATATGCTTCAATCGTACCGAAATAATGTACTTCACTCTCACATTTTTCTACAGTCAATGATGGAGAGGAAAGTACCGTTTCTATCCACTGCAGCGCAATACCCCTATGATTTATGACATCCTGTGCATGAGCACTCAATCTATAGTTCATAGGCAGATTATACCATAACATATTACGCTTTACGAAAATTCAACCGGATCCATATCAATCTCTATCTCCCGTCGATCAACTGCATGAAGTGCTTTGAGCAGTGCTACCCTGCTTTTGGCGCGCAGGAGGATGTTGAAGCGATATTTATTGGCGATACGCTCAACGGGGGCTTTGCCGTGTCCCACGATCTCTACCTCTTCAAATGCCTTGAGCAGTGTGACAGTATCGAGTGTAACCTTGGAGGCTTTGGCTTCATCTTTGTGGGCGATGAGGATACGCGCAAGCGAAGCAAATGGTGGATAGTCTGCTATCTCCAAAAAGAGCAGTTCATCTTTGAGAAACGTTTCATAATCTCCCAAGTACGCCTCATATTGTGAGGGGTCAGCAGTTTGTACAAGCACCTCTGCCTCTTTGGCACGTCCGCTTCGCCCGGCGATCTGAAAGAGCAAACTTATCGCGCGCTCACGAGAGCGGTAGTCTGCCATCCCCATGATGTGATCAAGCCCCATGATGACACTGAGGGTGATATTGGGGTAGTCATGCCCCTTGCTTAGCATCTGCGTACCCAGTAGCAGATGGCTCTCACCGCTTTCAAAACGCTTCAGCGCTTTAACCAGTTTGTTCGCTGTGGTAATGCTGTCACGATCAAACTGCTCTATCTTGATGCCCTCTATCGCCTCTTCGATAATCTCTATCGCCTCTTGCGTACCGATCCGTTCACTGCTTAATGGGGCATGCCCACACTCTGTACAGCTTTCACGGATGGCTTCTGTGTAGTTGCAGTAGTGGCATTTGAGGTGGCGGTGTTTGCGGTGCAGTGCCATACCCACAGAACAGAAG
>JALTYW010000241.1 GCA_027046415.1 Sulfurovum sp. | reverse complement strand
GGTATAAGGAGTGGTATGGGGAAATCATATGGAAGTAAAATTGGAGGTCAATACCGCCAATGTAGATGCTGCACTTGCCGAAATAAAACAGTTATAACAGGTGGCGGTTTGGAGGGGTCTTAAAACAAAGACTACGCCAGACAGTATGACGCGCTCATTATAACAGGTGGCGGTTTGGAGGGGTCTTAAAACCATAAAGGGAACATTTCCCCATTAGGGAATATTATAACAGGTGGCGGTTTGGAGGGGTCTTAAAACACTTGAAAGCCAAAGGTGTTAAATCACACGATTATAACAGGTGGCGGTTTGGAGGGGTCTTAAAACTGCCATCTTCTCTGCCAGTCGCTTGATCGTATTATAACAGGTGGCGGTTTGGAGGGGTCTTAAAACTTTTAAACCGCCATTAAAAATGGCTGTAACATTATAACAGGTGGCGGTTTGGAGGGGTCTTAAAACACCTTTCGCGGTGAATTTCCCAGTAGTCACATTATAACAGGTGGCGGTTTGGAGGGGTCTTAAAACACACTATGCAGACTGCCTACAGTTATGCAAATTATAACAGGTGGCGGTTTGGAGGGGTCTTAAAACACAGCTTGGCTGTTCCCTCGCCTACTCGTTATTATAACAGGTGGCGGTTTGGAGGGGTCTTAAAACAAGTAGTGGTCAATGTCCAGTTGTTGACACATTATAACAGGTGGCGGTTTGGAGGGGTCTTAAAACCACCGCTATTTCAAGCCCTTTTTAACACTTATTATAACAGGTGGCGGTTTGGAGGGGTCTTAAAACGGACACCGTGCGGGGGTTGCAGTAGTGGTGATTATAACAGGTGGCGGTTTGGAGGGGTCTTAAAACTGCTAAGTTGTAGCATTCCTGCTACCCCTTATTATAACAGGTGGCGGTTTGGAGGGGTCTTAAAACAGGTAGACCTTGCCGCTGACCCGTTTGACGATTATAACAGGTGGCGGTTTGGAGGGGTCTTAAAACACTTGCCAGCGTGCTTCAATTCTTGGTGTTATTATAACAGGTGGCGGTTTGGAGGGGTCTTAAAACGAGGATACTGATCCCGATGATGGTCAATTCATTATAACAGGTGGCGGTTTGGAGGGGTCTTAAAACTGAGCACCGCCAGCCCTAATTTTGAGGACGATTATAACAGGTGGCGGTTTGGAGGGGTCTTAAAACTACTTATCAAAAGTTGTTCAATATATTAATATTATAACAGGTGGCGGTTTGGAGGGGTCTTAAAACGATAACTGCCGTGAACTTCAAAAAGTACTTATTATAACAGGTGGCGGTTTGGAGGGGTCTTAAAACATCAGTGTAGGGTGTACCCTTTTTATAAATATTATAACAGGTGGCGGTTTGGAGGGGTCTTAAAACTTTATGTCTAAAAATGATAAAAAGGTTAGTATTATAACAGGTGGCGGTTTGGAGGGGTCTTAAAACACTATCATTGACATAGACCGTTAAGTCTTTATTATAACAGGTGGCGGTTTGGAGGGGTCTTAAAACCAAATCTTTGCAGGATATTCGGCAAAAGTTATTATAACAGGTGGCGGTTTGGAGGGGTCTTAAAACTTTTAACCAAATTTATTAGCAAGTTTTAAGATTATAACAGGTGGCGGTTTGGAGGGGTCTTAAAACTATATACTATGCAAG
>JALTYW010000240.1 GCA_027046415.1 Sulfurovum sp. | reverse complement strand
CCCCCCACTATGCCGAAGCGATCCTCAAAACACTGATAGAGGCTGAAGATATGGAGGTCTCTTTAGTGTTGACACAGCCAGACCGTCCTGTGGGAAGGAAGAAAGTATTGACGCCACCTCCGGTAAAGGTACTCGCCCAGGTACACAACATACCTGTACTGCAGCCAAACCGTCTGAGTGAAGAGGGGGTTGCCGAGAAGATAGCGCTGGAGAAGCCAGACTTTATCGTTGTGGCGGCATTTGGACAGCTTCTGCCCAAATCGATCCTCGATATTGCCCCCTGTATCAATCTGCACGCCTCATTGCTGCCGCAGTATCGTGGTGCATCACCGGTACAGCAGTCGTTGCTCAATGGTGACAAGATAACGGGTGTTACCTCAATGCTAATGGAAGAGGGACTGGATACGGGACCGATTCTTGAAAAGACAACCTTTGAAATCCCCGAAGATATGCGCCTGTACGCATTGATGGCACAGTTGACAAAAGATGCCTGTACGCTTACTCTCTCAACACTCCGCAACTTTGATACGCTGACACCGCAGCCACAGGATGAGAGCAAGGCGAGTGTGTGTAAAAAGATCAAAAAGAGTGACGGAGAGGTGGATTTTTCGGATGCGGCAGTTGTTTACAACAAGTACCGTGCATTTGAGGGATGGCCGGGGATCTTTGCCTCAAACGGGATAAAATTCGATAATGTGTCACTGATTGAAAGTGCAACTGAACATACTCCTTTCGAGATTCTCTCTATAAAGGGGGATGATGTGATCGTTGGCTGTGCAAGAGGCAGCCTTAAGATCGGTACTCTGCAGCCGCCGTCAAAAAAAGCGATGTCAGCCAAGGCTTACTGTGTCGGAAGGGGACTCAAAGTTGGAGATACAATCGTTTCTTAGCCTTGCCTCTACACAGCAGTACCTGACCGATGCGATCGGAAAGGGGAGACTAAAGGCACCGGTAGCAGTGATTACAGAGGAGCAGTATGCTGGAATAGGCAGCAGGGAGAACAGCTGGCTGGGGGAGAAAGGCAATTTTTTTGCTTCAGTGGCTGTTTCTTTGAATGATTTGCCAAAAGACCTTCCTCTCTCTTCCGCTTCGATCTACTTTTCTTTTCTCATGAAAAAAGTATTGTTGGGATTCACCGAGAAAATCTGGCTAAAATGGCCTAACGACTTTTATATAGATGATGACAAAGTCGGCGGTACTATCACAAAATTGAGAGGAGATGTTCTGATATGCGGGATTGGTATCAACCTGCAAAAGCGTGCCGGAGAATACCGGGGAATCGGTCTTGAAGTCTCTCCTGAAGTACTTTTGAAACAGTATCTTGAAGTGCTTGAGAAATTTCCTGATTGGAAGCAGGTTTTTAGTGAGTATCGGGTAGAATTTGAGCTAAGCAGAAGATTTTCAGTACATATAGAAAACAAGAAAGTGAGTCTGAAAAATGCACAGCTGTGCGAGGACGGATCACTCATGATTGACGGGAAGAGGATATATAGTTTACGATGAGCGAAGTAATCAGTATTGCCAACCAAAAAGGTGGCGTAGGGAAAACTACAACGGCGGTCAACCTTGCTGCTTCACTAGCAGAAAAAGGGAAAAAAGTGCTGCTGCTGGATATCGATCCACAGTCCAATGCCACCACAAGTCTGGGATTCAGCAGAAACGACTATGAGTATAATATTTACCATGTCCTCATAGGCAGTAAAAAACTCTCGGAAGTTATCCTCAAAACACAGATTAAAAAACTTGACCTTGCCCCATCCAATATTGGTCTTGTCGGGATTGAGAAAGAGTTTTACAACCCGAAAAAGAAGAACCGGGAACTGGTACTGAAAGAGAAGATCAAAGAGGTTTCCAAGAAGTATGATTTTATCATTATCGATTCTCCGCCGGCACTGGGACCCATTACCATTAATGCATTGAGTGCCTCTGACTCTGTGATCATTCCGATACAGTGTGAGTTTTTTGCCCTTGAAGGTCTGGCACAGTTGCTAAATACGGTCAGTTTGCTGAAAAAGACCATCAATCCAAAGCTGAAGATCAAGGGCTTCTTGCCGACCATGTACTCCAAGCAGAACAATCTTTCCAAGCAGGTATTGGCAGATCTTTCACACCATTTCAAAGATAAGCTTTTCCATATTAAAAAGAACTCCAAAGAGTGTATCGTGGTACCCAGAAATGTCAAGATTGCAGAGAGCCCGAGTTTTGGAAAGCCAGTGACAGAGTATGCTACAGGTTCCAAAGGTTCACTTGCCTACAGAGATCTTGCAACAGTTATAGCAAGAGGGTAATATGGCACTTGGACGTGGACTGGGAGATATTCTCTCTGAAGTAGAAGAGGCGTATGAGAAAGATCTGAGTAGTATCGATAACTTTGAACTTGAAGCACAGGGTGCACGGGTTGAGGAACTGCCGGTGGAGCAGATTACACCAAACCCGTACCAGCCCCGAAAACATTTTGATGAGACGGCGCTGAAGGAGTTGAGTGAGTCTATCCGCAAACACGGATTGCTGCAGCCGATTGTTGTGATCGAAAAAGATGAGGGGTATCTTCTTGTTGCAGGGGAACGCCGTCTTAGAGCACACAAACTTGCCAAACTCGATACCGTCAAAGCGATTATCGCCAATGTCTCCATCGATGAATTTAAACTGCGTGAACTCGCACTCATAGAGAATATTCAGCGGGAGAATCTCAATGCTGTTGAACTGGCAAACTCCTACGCGGAGCTGATCGAAGTACACAAGATCACCCATGAAGAGCTCTCCCGAATTGTTCATAAAAGCCGATCGCAGATCACCAATACCATGCGTCTGCTTAGCCTGAGTGACTATGCAAAAAAACAGCTTATTGCAGGGAAGATTACGCAGGGACATGCAAAAGTGCTTGTAGGACTTGACGAGAAACGTCAAAAGATCATGATTGATTCGATTATCGGGCAGAAACTGAGTGTGCGTGATGTTGAAAAGATGGTTAAAAACAATAAAGGTACTGTAAAACCCAATATATCAAAAAAAGATCCTGCCATTACAGAAAATGCTTCAGAAAAACTGAAACAGGCACTTCCTTTTAAACATAAAACAAAATCCAAAAGTGTAGAGATATTTTTCGAAAATACACAGGAGTTTGAAAACTTCCTTTCATTCCTCAAAAATCGCTAAAAATTAACCGTTATCTCATCTATAAGATGGTAATATAATGCGAAATTACACGAGGAGTTTTAATGCTTGACATACATTTACCGTTAATGTTGTTTGTCCTGGTATTGTTCCTGACCCTTCTTGTCGTTTTAAATCGAATGCTGTTTCAACCGCTGTTGAAATTCATGGACGACCGTGACCGTTCCATAGCAAAAGATCTTGAAGCGGCAAAAGGGCTCAGCGGCAGCAGTGATGAGCTCAACGCAAAAGCGGAAGAGAACATCAGCCGGGCAAAAGCTGAGGCAGCTGCGATCAGACAGAAAGCCATTGAAGAAGAGAAGGCACTGGCAGCAAGCAAGGTTGAGACAAAACAGAGTGAGCTGGACAAAGCTTATGCCGAGTTTGTAGAAAAACTTGGTCAAGAGAAAGAGAATCTTAAAAACGAGCTTCTCTCTCAGATGCCTCTTTTCAAAGAGAGCCTCAAAGCCAAATTCAGCAAGCTGTAGGAAGGAAAGGTATGAAAAAAGTACTATTACTGTCTCTCATGGTACTGCCTGCTGTGCTTTTGGCAAGCAGCGGACATGGAGAGGAAGCAAGCCGCTATTTCGCCCAGACCGGTAGAGAGAGTGACTACTGGCCAAGGGTGATCAACTTTGCAATATTTGCAGCACTCCTCTGGTATCTGCTCGCAAATCCCATCAAAGGGTTTTTCAAGGGGAGATCTTCTCAAATTGCTTCACAGCTGAAAGAGATTGAAGAGAAGCTTCAGGCAGCAAAAGATGAGAAGAAAGAGGCTCAGGCACGTCTTGACGAAAGTGTAAAGAAAGCTGAACAGATCATTGAAGATGCCAAAAAAGAGGCTGTGATCCTTGCTAAGAAAATCGCTGAAGCGAATGCTCAGGAACTTGAGGTAATGGAGAAGCAATTCAATGAAAAGATCGCACTTGAAGAGCGTAAAGCATCACGAGAAGCGATCGATGAAGTGCTGAGTGAAAATATCACAGCAGATGATATCATGCTTGAAGAGAGCAAGATTGTCGATATTATCTCCAGAAAGGTGGCGTAAATGGAAGAGCTAATTGCAAAACGCTATGCAACGGCACTCTCTTCTGCCAGCAAAGATGTTGCTTCTACAGCATCGGTGCTGAATGTATTGACTGAAGCAATTGCTTCGGAAGAGATTGCAACAGTATTGACATCTCCAATCATTCCTGCAGAGAAGAAAACAGAGATGATTCTTGCAGCATTGGGAAATGAAGCGGAGAGCAACCTTGTCAACTTCATCAAAATATTGGGTGAGAACAAACGTCTGGATCTGATCCCGGCTATCTCCAGAGTACTCAATGCGGAGCTTCAGAAAGCTTCCAACAAGTATGAAGGTGTTCTCAAAAGCAGTAAGAAGCTCGATAAAGACGAGTTGAAGAAGCTTGAAGATACACTTGGGAAATACACAGGTGCATCGATCACCCTAAAGCAGGAAAAGAGCGATCTTGACGGACTGCGTGTTTCAGTGGATGATTTAGGAATAGAGGTTAACTTCTCCAAGCAGAGAGTTAAAGAACAGCTCATTGATTTCATCAAGAAGTCTTTGTAGTTATCTAACAGTAAAGGAGTATCAGTGGCAGTAAAATTGCAAGCAGATGAGATAAGTTCGATCATCAAAGAGAGAATCGAGAACTTTGAGATTGATGTTGACATCAATGAGGTAGGTAAAGTAGTAGGTATTGCAGACGGTATTTCAACTGTCTACGGACTGAACAACGTAATGGCCGGAGAGGTTGTAGAGTTTGAAAACGGTGCAAAAGGACTTGTACTGAACCTTGAAGAGGCAAATGTTGGTGTCGTTGTACTTGGAAGCAGTGTAGGCATCAAAGAGGGGATGAGTGTCAAAAGACTCGGTGAACTTCTTAAAACACCTGTAGGTGACAGCCTGATGGGAAGAGTAGTGAATCCTCTTGGTGAAGCGCTTGACGGTAAAGGTGCGGTAGAAGCGACTGAACACAGATTTATCGAAGAGAAAGCACCTGGCATCATGGCACGTAAATCTGTCCATGAGCCGCTTCAGACAGGGATCAAAGCAATCGATGCGCTGGTTCCGGTAGGACGTGGGCAGAGAGAGCTTATCATTGGTGACAGACAGACTGGTAAAACGACACTGGCGATCGACACGATCATCAACCAGAAAGGTCAGGATGTTGTTTGTATCTATGTTGCTATCGGTCAAAAACAGTCTACTGTTGCTGCCACAGTTAAAAAACTTGAAGAACATGGTGCAATGGATTATACAATTGTGATCAATGCTGGTGCTGCTGACTCTGCAGCGCTTCAGTTCCTTGCACCATATGCGGGTGTTACAATGGCTGAGTACTTCAGAGATAATGGAAGACATGCTGTTATCTTCTATGATGACCTCTCCAAGCATGCGGTTGCATACCGTGAAATGTCACTGATCCTCAGACGTCCTCCGGGTCGTGAAGCGTATCCTGGTGACGTTTTCTATCTGCACTCAAGACTGCTTGAACGTGCGGCGAAGCTGAATGATGATCTTGGAGCAGGTTCTATTACAGCATTCCCGATCATTGAAACACAAGCAGGTGACGTTGCAGCATATATTCCAACCAACGTTATCTCTATTACAGATGGTCAGATCTTCCTTGAAACAGACCTCTTCAACTCTGGTATCAGACCTGCGATCAACGTCGGTCTTTCTGTATCACGTGTTGGTGGTGCTGCTCAGATCAAAGCGACCAAGCAGGTTTCAGGAACACTGAGACTTGACCTTGCATCTTTCCGTGAACTGCAGGCGTTTGCACAGTTTGCATCCGACCTTGATGATCACACAAGAGCACAGCTCGAGCGTGGTCAGAGAATGGTTGAAGTATTGAAGCAGGGACCATACTCTCCTGTACCTATCGAGAAGCAAGTTGTCATTATCTTCGCAGGTGCCAACGGATACCTCGATGATATTCCGGCATCGTCAGTAGTGAAGTTCGAAGCGGAACTGATGCCGTTTATGGAAGCAAAATACATGAATGTACTCGATGCGATCAGAAATGACAAAAAGATCACAGACGAGACTGAAGCTGAGTTGAGAAAAGCGATCGAAGATTTCAAAGCTTCTTTTGCAGCATAAGAAAGGCTGAACATGGCTAATTTAAAAGAGATCAAGCGTAAGATTGGAAGTGTCAAGAACACTGCCAAGACTACCAATGCGATGAAGCTTGTCTCTTCCGCAAAATTGAGAAGAACGGAAGAGCTTGCAAAAAGATCACGTGTTTACGCTGCAAAACTGACTGAGCTGCTTAATGAGATAGCGCAGAAGATGCAGCAGGCAAATGCAGACGGTCTTGACAATGTCTACTTCAAAGAGGTTGAAAAACCGAAGGCGGTAGATATTGTATTCATCACAGCCGATAAGGGTCTTTGCGGTGGTTTCAATGCACAGACTATCAAGCGGGTAAGCCAGTTGATCGCCGAGTATAAAGCAGAGAATGTCAAAGTACGTCTTAGAGCGGTAGGTAGAAAAGGGATCGACTATTTCAAATTCAACAACATTGATTTGAATGATGAAATTGTCGGTCTTTCTGCTGCGCCAGATTACGCACAGGCAGCTGAGTTTATCAATGAAGTAGCAGCTTCATATGTAAATGGCGAGACAGATAAAATCGTACTGGTTCACAATGGATATGTCAATATGATTACACAGGAGATCAAACAGGATCAACTGCTGCCTATTGACCCTTCCAAACTGGAGTTGAACTCTGCTTCGACTTCTGAACTTGAAGTTGAACCGGATGATGACGATACTCTGTTGGATGCACTGGTAAAACGATATGTTGAATATACAATGTACTACTCACTGATCGATTCTCTTGCGGCAGAGCACTCTGCACGTATGCAGGCAATGGATGCTGCAACGAATAATGCCAAAGAGATGGTAAAGTCACTGACAGTACAGTACAACAAAGCACGACAAGAAGCGATTACGACTGAGCTCATAGAGATCATCAGTGGTATGGAATCAATGAAATAATTAGAGGAGAAGTAATGACAGGTAAAATAGTACAAGTCTTGGGTCCGGTAATCGATGTGGACTTCACAGACTATCTGCCGGAGATCAATGAGGCACTGGAGACGGTATATACGTTTGACGGTAAAGAGCAAAAACTCGTACTTGAGGTTGCTGCACAGCTTGGTGACAATAGAGTAAGAACCATTGCGATGGATATGAGTGAAGGTCTTGTAAGAGGTCAGGAAGTAAAAGCAACCGGCGCACCTATCAAAGTACCGGTTGGTGAAGAAGTACTTGGACGTATCTTCAATGTTGTAGGTGACACTATCGACGATAACGGTCCTTGTGAAGCGAAAGAGTACTGGTCTATCCACAGAGATCCTCCATCGTTTGAAGAGCAGAGCACAAAAACTGAGGTCTTTGAAACAGGTATCAAGGTTGTTGATCTGCTTGCACCGTATGCAAAAGGTGGTAAAGTCGGACTCTTCGGTGGTGCCGGTGTTGGTAAAACCGTCATTATCATGGAGCTTATCAACAACGTTGCGATGAAGCACAGCGGATACTCAGTATTTGCAGGTGTTGGTGAAAGAACACGTGAAGGTAACGACCTTTACTATGAAATGAAAGAGTCCAACGTCCTTGACAAAGTTGCACTTTGCTACGGTCAGATGAGTGAACCTCCGGGAGCACGTAACCGTATTGCACTTACTGGTCTTACAATGGCTGAGTACTTCCGTGACGAGATGGGCCTTGATGTACTTATGTTCATCGACAACATCTTCCGTTTTGCACAGTCTGGTTCTGAAATGTCAGCACTTCTTGGACGTATTCCGTCAGCAGTTGGTTACCAGCCAACACTGAGCCGTGAGATGGGTGCACTGCAAGAGCGTATTACCTCTACAACAAAAGGTTCTATTACTTCTGTTCAGGCTGTTTATGTACCTGCGGATGACCTGACTGACCCGGCACCGGCTTCTGTATTTGCTCACCTTGATGCAACGACAGTACTGAACCGTTCTATCGCTGAGAAAGGTATCTATCCTGCGGTCGATCCTCTTGATTCAACTTCAAGAATGCTTGATCCGCAAATCATCGGTGAGGAGCACTATAATGTAGCACGTGGTGTTCAGCAGACACTTCAGAAGTACAAAGATCTGCAGGACATCATTGCGATCC
>JALTYW010000239.1 GCA_027046415.1 Sulfurovum sp. | reverse complement strand
TTCTGCAAAGAGCTTCACGATCTGTCTAAATTTCTGTTCTGAAATGTGAGAACGCTTTACATACTTGTTTTTGACGACCATACCGTAACTTTAGCATACTTTTGTACCGCTAAAGTTATCTAGACCCAAATTTATATTTTTTCAAGAACTTCTTTGCATCGGCATCTCCCTGTCTTGCACATGCCATCATCCATTTTTTAGCCATTTTCGGATTACGCTTTACACCTCTTCCGCTGTAGTACATTACCGCCAGATAATACTGTGCTGCAGGTTCACCCTTTTTCGCTGCTTTACTGTAAAGAGAAAATGCTTTTTTATAGTCTTTTTTCACCCCTTTCCCATTTTCATAAAGCCATCCCAGTTCAGACTGGGAATACATATCACCCCGTCGTGCCGCTTTAGTATGCCACTCTGCTGCGGCTTTGTACCGCTTGGCACGCTTATAGATTTGACCGATGGCGCGCATTGCCCCTACATTGCCCTGATCGGAGGCCTTCTCATACCAGTGGAGTGCATGATTAAGATCCTGTTTGACCCCCATACCGTATTGATAAGCCAAACCGAGATTTTTCTGAGCAATGGCATTGCCGTGTTCCGCTGCAAACTTAAAGTATCGTACCCCCTCGGCATAGTTTTTGCTGAACCCATTCTCACCGGTAAAATAGAAAGAACCCGTCTGAACGATCGCATCTATCTCCCCGTTCTCAGAAGCTTTCAGATACCATTTTTTAGATTCCTGTACACTCTTTTTGACACCATTTCCATCCTGATAGGCACGTGCCATAATAGACTGTGAAGGGCCGTTCCCCGCTTTGGCTGCCTTGAGGTAGTAAAGCAGTGCCATCTGAGGGTCTGCTGCTACACCATAACCGTGTTCATACGCTTTGGCAACATTGTACATGCCTGTATCAAATCCGGCGTTGGCAGCTTTCATATACCATTTGAGTGAACTTGCATAGTCCTGGGGATACCCCGCCTCACCTTTAAAATAAAGTAACCCCAAAAAATTCATTGCCGGGGCATAACCCTCTTCTGCAGCCTTTTCAAGCAGGGGCTTCATCTTGGCATACGCATCACTGTACCTGTAGATTATCGCCATATCATAGCGTGCCTTGTTATAACCGTTCTGAGCAGCTTTCAGGTAGTATTCCTGGGCCTTTTTCGGATCTTTTGACACCCCTTTGCCAAAGGCATACATCTGTCCTATTTTATATAAAGCTTCCCCATTATGCTGTTTAGCTGCTTCTGAATAGTACTGTAACGCACTCTTATAGTCTCCTGCACTGTATGCTTTTTTTGCCTCTTCTATAGTACCTGCATACATGACGCTACTTAGCACAAAACCCAACATCACTTTTTTCAACATAATTCATCCTTTCACTCATGATAAAACTATTGTATCTTCCATGTGTGTCATAAGCGTATCACGAAGCACCGTTTTAGGCTAATGTCTGTAGTCACATATCTGTTTCATTTTGCTGCGAAGCAGCTCAATAAGATCCTGTACTGTCTCCTCGCGCTTATCAGACTCTTTCGAGCCAAGGCCGCGATAGTGGTGCTCTTTTGTCTGTGCCGTATAGGTTTTACCGCCATAGCGGGCACGAAGTTCCCATGTGACGGTCTCCGAAGTGGGAATGACACCAAAACTCACAACCGTAATGATTGCGGTAGCACTCCCCTCACTGTCGACAGCCTGCAGCATGAAATGCACAGGTTTTTTAAAGCTGCACTCTTCAAATGCGGAACGTAGAAGCTTAAGAATCTTTTGGGTTTCGTTGACCGTTACATAGCGTTTTTTGTACAGCAGCATCATCTTACCCACTTTCAGTCGCATCTCGTTTTTCAGAGACTCATGCGCGCGAAAGCTTAATTTGCTGATGATCTTTGTTTTGTTCTTTACAAAGATGTCAGAATCGATATAGCTGCGTACCTTTGGATATTTTTGATGTGCCTCCTTAAGCGGTTGCAGCGATACATAGAGGCTCTCCCACTGTTGTTTCGTCCAGTGTTCACTGAAAAAGTCATGTGCGGGGTGACAGCTCTTGCAGTAATGCAATACCTGCGCAACATCCCGATCTTCTCTCACCTTCTTTTGAGATTTGGCGAAAATCTGCATGCGTCTGACAATTTCGGGAATGCCCTCTTTAAACAGAGGCGTTTTGATATATGCTGCGACCTTTGGGTACTTTGTATGCGCACGGACAAGCGGATCGACAGAATTATAAAGCTGCATCCACGCCTCATCGCTCCACAATTGCGCCATTTGCACTGCATTGTCATGACACTGGTAACAAGTGACGGGAAGCTGCTGCATCGCTTTTGTCTCATAGGCATAGAACGAGAGGTCACGATAGAGCGCATGAGGGTCGTACTCCGGCGAGTCAAGATAGGCAAGAACCTCCAGTTCGTTTTTATGCAGTATTCGCAGCGTAGCATTATGTTCGGATGTTGCTTTGAGCCACTCTGTTTTCGTATAGATCCGCGAGAGTTTGAAGATGTTCTCATGACACTTCACACATTTCTGTTCTGCCAAAAATCCGGCGTGAAGCAGTGGTGTATAGAGCAACAGTAAGAGAAGAAGCTTTTTCATTTCATACCTTGCAGATTTTTCCCAACATTGTGTACCTCTTTGTCTAATTGACCGGTACAATGCCGCCGGCTGTCTCGTCATACCCCTCACCGTCTCCCTGAAGAAGCCGTGCGAGCACCTCATGTTTGGTCTCGCCATCCTTCTGATAGTAGAGTTCAAGCAGATAGGCAAGAGCTCCCGTACCGTCCCCGTGTGCAGCATCTTTAACCCACAATGAAAGCAGCAGTTCAACGGACTTTTTTGAAGCAAAGCGATACCCAAGAGGGAAGGTCATACGGTCAGTGCGGTTATACGCAATCTCCATCACTCCTTGGCTCACGGCAGGTTTTACCCTATGTTTACCGCTATCAGCCATGCCTCCCTGCTGATAGATGCTCCTGCTCTGAATATACAGCAGCTTCAACGGCTTTCCGCTGCTGTTCTTCAAACGGAAAATCACCTGCGGTATGGGAGATATCGTTGCATTAATGGTCTCTGCGTTGGGATCGCTGTAGCCTTTGTTCTTGCGCTTCCTCCAGAAAAAGTGATAATAGGTTTTTCCGAGAAAATCCTCTTTGAAACCTTTGGTATCAATGATCTTGATATCCGACATTACGCCCTTCTGGCCTATATATTCCAGACACGGATAGACACTGCACTGCTCTTTGGAAATGATCGGTGCATAGAGCTGCTTCTGTGTTGCATGCTTCTTCTCCAGTACCCACACACCGTTTGGGTTGTCCGTTTTGTGTTTGCCGAGCCTCACCTGTATCATAAAGTCACCGCCGAAAAGTGTACCGCCAAACAGCAGTCCCACCGCACACAGCATGCCAACCTGTTTCATCCTTTAGTATCCACTCAGGCTTCGTGAAGCATTCCCGTTCTCATCGTAGCACTTACCGCTATTGGAGTGACATCTCGAGGAAGAGGATTTGACATTCCCGCAGCCTCCCTCCTGTGCTTCACATATCTTTTTGGCCTCTTTTCTGCTGTCGGTACTGTCACCTTGCACGCAGACACCCACATCACTCTTCCCGGAAAATGTAAAACATTTTGCCTGCAGTGCAGAGCCCGCTCCAATTGTCAGTAAAACACCCATAAGCATATTTTTGACACGATTCATTGTAATCCTTTTTGTGATATATTGTATTCCTCTATCATTATACTTATCAACTGTGTCATAAACGCAACATCACCACATTTGTAGCTAATTTATGACTTACGCTTGAATCATATCTCTCATTTCTCTTTCTTCCTTAGCTCTTCAAATCGAAGATTCGTTGAATTGATCCACCCCTTATAGATTTTTCGCCTGGTTTTGTACCCAACCTTTACCCATACATCTCCCTTCTCTTTCAGCACATCAAGCACCTCTACATGATCACCCTTGACTACATAGACTCTCGATTTTCTTCCTCCCGGTACATCATAATAGTAGGCTCTGTCAACACTGACCGTTGCATTGGCATCATAGGTATATACCATCTCTCTCTTTTTGTTTTGTGACCATGTACCGACTGCACTCAGTACCAAAAAAGCATTTCCATGCTTGTCAATCATATAGGTTTCACTATAGGCTGAAGAGCCTGATTTTTCCCATGCAAGAAACATCCTGTGCTTTTTGGAAAAGATCTCAAGGTTACAGGCATTTTTGATCTGAAGGATATATTTTTGTGTATCAGGGTCGTAGAAGTAGTAATCTCTGTACTCATTGGTACCACTGTACCCTGTTCCCATCAGTACACCTATGTCTGTATAACCGTCAAAGTTGTAGTCTGCAAAAATGACATTCTGCAAGGTTGACATAAATTCGGTAAAGTCATTCAAGTCTGCTTCATCCGAGTCTGTAAAGTGAGCAAGCAGTTGTTTATTATCTTTCAGTTCTACAGCAAGGTTCTGTTTGTCAAAATCCAAAACAACCTTGCCGGGTGTACTCTCTGTAAGGCTGAAATCATAGCTTTTGACATTCGCAAAAGCACATACTGTCGCACCTGCCAGGATCGGTAATATATGTCTTTTCATCTCACTGTTCCTCTCAATGTATACAGCCCATATAGGCATAGCTCTTCTTGACATAGGCATCCGCTACATAATGCCGAATCCTCTCTATAAGTCTTTTGTCAATATCACCACTGGCAACTACTACAATGTAATATCCCTTTGAAAACCCTCTGTAGGCGTCGGAGTACTCCACACTGATATAGATACCGTCATCGTACCGGCCTCTCGGTATATAACAAGGATAAGAAAAGCCTTCGTTTCGACAATGCTCTTCAGGTTCACTCAAGCCGCTTGTACGGTTTTCCAACAATCCTCTGAAATCTGCCCTGATACCACTTTTTAGTGAGAGTTCCTCGGCAAATGCTTTTGCTTCACGATAATGTTTGGTCGACTTGGCAATTAAAAAAGATTTGGTAATCCCTGATGACTTAGAAATGTCTGCCGCTGATACTAATGATGTCAAGAGAACCAAAAAGCATACAATAAACATACTCTCTTTGATGCTTCTTGCCCTCAGAGGACAGACTCTGTACATTCTTCTATCTTTCTCTTGGAGGAGGTGTACCTGATTCCCTTGCAGGAGGTGATGTACGGTCAGGTGTGCCATGCACATCTCTGTTTGGCGGCATCGATGCAGTACGGGAAGGGGGTGTCTGAGGTACCGTTTCCTTAGATCTCTTGCTCAGTTTACCCAATGCAAAGGCAATCCCAACACCAGCACCAATAATAAACAGTGAAAGTATCGGACGTGCACCCAGCCATGCCAGAGCAATGATGAATGATCCAAACAGCAATGTCAAAATCGCTGCGATGATCCCCGTGCCATAGCCAACCAGATGCCCCAGTGCCGGTACCACTTTGGCGATGGTCGCAAGCGGTCCCATCATCATGGCAAAACCAATATACATCAAGAGCAGACCTGCTCCCCGCCAGAGCCATGTAAAGAGTGCATTGTTCTCAAGCTCATTTTCAAATATCTTCTTTGCCGAAACTTTGCCATGATAGGCAAGTGCGATCTCTCTTCCATTGCTTGTCATATAGGGTACAAGCGCTTTCCCCTGCTCTTTGCCGATATAGGTGTAAATATCCGAGGGGGTATAGGTGTAGGTAATTTTCATATCACCTACCTGCGGCTTGTTTACATTGGTACCAATATAAAGAAATGTCCGATAGTTCTTTGCATCTGCAATAGTCTCAGGAAACGTTTCAAGCGTATAGGATTGGCTTTGGCTAATCAAAGAAACCATCTCTTTATTCAAATGGAATTCTCCCAGTTTGGCATCGGTAGAGAAATGTTGGGAGGTGTACCGCATAGGCGGATTTTCATGCCCTGCCGGATGCTTGAATGAAGAAGCGTTCTGTGCCATACCCGACCACTCTTTGACATACTCGTATGTTGTAACTGTCTCTGTCCCTCCGCCCAGTTTGTCTTTGCTCTCACTGTGGCGGTTCTCTCTCCACTGGTACATCTCTACATGCCGTGCAAGCTTCAGCCCATCAGCGGTAATACCAAAGAGCGGATCGACCAGCTGTGTGAGCGGTTTCACCTCTCCTTGCACATGTACCGCTTTCCCTTCCGCAGAAGGATCATACTTCGCTTCCGGCAAGGAGACTACCTTTTGCTGTACCTCCTTGAGTGCATCGGCCTGCGCTACACTGTTGCCTTCATTCCACCATAGCAGCACAATTGAACCAATGATAAAGAACAGTCCAAAGAGCATTCCCTTGAACGAGTTGCCTATATTTTGCAGATAGCCTGTTTGGGTCGTTTCCGTAAATCTGTCCATATTTTACCCTTCCCTAAAAGTTGAAACGGTCACCCATCACAAGGTCACCGAGGGAACCAAGTGCAGAACCTTCTCCCTTGTCCACTCCACCACCTTGCGGTGCCGCAGCCAGCATACGCCCAGCCAGTCTTGAGAATGGCAGCGACTGTATCCAGACTTTGCCCGGTCCCTTGAGTTTGGCAAAGAAAAAGCCTTCTCCCCCAAAAAGTCCGGTCTTGATGCCCCCTGCCTGTTCAATGTCAAAATGTACATGCGGCTGCATGGCAACCAGACAACCTGTATCCAAATGCAGCTCCTCACCCGCCTGCAGCTCGATCTCCTTGAGCATACCGCCTGCATGGATGAATGTCATACCGTCACCCTCAAGTTTCTGCATAATGAACCCTTCTCCACCAAAAAGCCCTGTAAGGATCTTCTTTTGAAGAAAGAGCCCTACAGAGACCCCTTTTGCCGCACAGAGAAAACAGTCTTTCTGACAGATCAGCGTACCGCCCACTTCAGAAAGATCGACAGGAATAATACGCCCCGGATAGGGTGCCCCAAACGCTACGGTTGCCTTACCGCTACCGGTATGGGTAAAAACCGTGGTAAAGAGACTTTCCCCTGTGATTAAACGTTTGCCTGCACCCACAAGCTTGTCCATAAATCCGCCGGTATCCTCTTTGGAGCCTGAAGCGTCTCCAAAAACCGTATCCATCACAATTTTGGGATGCTTATACATCATCGCACCAGCTTCAGAGATGGCACTCTCACCCGGATCGAGCTCTATCTCCACATACTGTATATCTTCTCCAAAAATGGTGTAGTCGATCTCATCGGCCTTGTTCGTTCTTCCTGCTGTAAGACGGGAAGGCGGTGCCGACGGTTTCTCAAACATTGCCGTATTTCCTGTCAGTTCTCTGATCTCAGCAATAGGTTTCCAACCGCTAAAGCCCTCTTTCCATGCATATCCTCTGCTGTCCTCAAGCGCATACTGCTGCGCCTCCTGCATCCCTACAGGACCATATTTTCGACCATCATCATACTCCAAATACCACTGTACAGCCATAGTCTATTCCTTGATTTTATTAGTATCTGATGATGATTATACGCTATTATTGTGTCAAAAGTGTGTCAAAAGAAGAAATCAGGGCGTGTCATCTTCCGATTTTTCATCAAGTTTCAGCCATTTGGAGAGGGTTTTGGTAACGATCACTGCACCAAGAAAAGCGATGATCACCATGATGACTGTGTAGAGTATCTGTCCAAGTTCGATTTTCATACCTCCTCCAGCATTTTGGCTTCCAACCGGTAAAGATGGTCACACCGGGCAGCAAGCTGCATATCATGCGTTACCAGCATAAGTGCTGCATCATGCTCCCGTACATAGTCAAACAGCACATCCATCACCAACCCTGCGGTTTCATTGTCAAGGTTTCCAGTAGGTTCATCGGCGAAGATGATGCGCGGCTTCTTGCTGAGCACCCTTGCAATGGAGACACGCTGCTGCTGCCCTCCGGAGAGCTCTCCTATCTTTTGACCCATCACATCTGCAATTTCAAGCTTCTTAAAGATCTTCTCATCTATCGGTTCACCGGAAAGCATCGCCGCTATCTCCACATTTTCCATGGCTGTCATCCCTTTAAAGAGATAGTGAAACTGAAAAATGATCCCGATCTCATAACGCCTGACCGCCTCGATGGCATCATCACTTCTGCTGTAAAGATCGTCCCCAAAGAGCGAGACACTTCCCTCATCGGGTTTGATAAAGGTCGAACAGATATGCAGCAGTGTCGATTTCCCTGAACCGCTCCGACCGACTATAGCACTACATTCTCCCGCACGCAATGAAAGGTTTAAATTGCTAAAAAGCTGTGTATCAAAGCTGTGGGAAATGCCTTGTGCATCAAGAAGTAGTGACGTCACTCTGTACCTTTCATGTTATTTTTGCTTCATACCGATAGTGGATTGATTAGCATTCTACCACAAACTGTATAATGCCAGATAGTACACCATTTTTGTTTAATAAGTATTTTTAATTATTTTGATAAGTTCTAATG
>JALTYW010000238.1:690-1694 GCA_027046415.1 Sulfurovum sp. | reverse complement strand
TTTATAAATATAGGTATTGGGGTCTGGTGATTTGTAATTTGTTGCGTAGCAATGAATTATGAATCACCTGACCCCTTAAAAGGCAAAACAATGAAAATATTTTACAGCAGTGACGATACATTTGAAGCCAACTTCAACGAACTTCTTGAACGCGGAAAGATGGATATTGAAGGGGTGACGGGGATCGTCTCCGGGCTTCTCAAAGAGATACAAACCCAGGGTAACAGTGCACTCAGAGCGCAGATTGCACGCTTTGACCGATGGGAACCTCAGAATGATGAAGAGCTTATGGTCTCTACTGAGGCGATGGCAAAAGCGTACGAAAATATCGACAGCGATCTTAGAGAAGCACTCAAACTGGCGTATGATCGTATTGAAGCCTATCACCAGAAATTGATGCCAAAAACCTGGATGGACACAGAAGAGAGCGGCACGATACTGGGACAGAAGGTAACACCTGTGGATAGAGCAGGGCTCTATATCCCCGGTGGTAAAGCAGCTTACCCATCTTCACTACTGATGAATGTCATCCCTGCACAGGTAGCAGGGGTTGAGGAGATCGTGGTTTGTACCCCAGCACCAGACAATGAGCTTAATGAACTTTTGCTTGCAGCATGCCACCTCTGTGGTGTAAAAAAAGTATTTAAAGTCGGCGGTGCGTCAGCGATCGGTGCGATGGCGTACGGGACTGAAACCATCCCAAAAGTCGATGTGATCACGGGACCGGGCAATATCTTTGTAGCGACTGCCAAAAAGCTGGTCTACGGTGAAGTGAACATTGACATGATCGCAGGGCCAAGTGAGATCGGCATTTTGGCAGACAGCAGTGCAAGAGAGGACTATCTTGCCATTGACCTGCTCTCTCAGGCAGAGCATGACGAGATGGCGAGTTCCATTCTCATCACGACTGATTCCGAACTTGCCAACAGAGTCAGTGATAAAGTAGAAGCGTTCCTTGGTACGCTTAGCCGTGAGGAGATCGCCCGAAAGTCCATTGAAGAGCG
>JALTYW010000238.1:0-680 GCA_027046415.1 Sulfurovum sp. | reverse complement strand
ATATGGACGAGGCAATCGATCTGATGAACGAGATTGCACCGGAACACCTTGAAGTGGTAACGGAAGATCCGATGGCACTGCTGGAGAAGATCAAACATGCCGGTGCGATCTTCCTTGGTGAAAACACCCCTGAGCCTATAGGCGACTATATCGCAGGTCCTAACCATACACTGCCAACTGGTGGTACAGCAAAGTTCTATTCGCCTCTGAGCGTGGAGAACTTCCTCAAGAAATCCTCTATTATTATGATGAGCAAGCAGGGGATGCAGGAGATAGGTGAGCAGTGTGCGATGATCGCCCATACTGAAGGATTGACTGCGCATGAGGAGAGTGTGAGGATCCGGCTGAAACGCTAAGATGAACTTTTTCGAAAATTTAGTAGTAGACATTGTCAAAAGTTCTGTTAAAAATGTTGCCAAAAAGACAATGAGTGAAAAAACATATAAGAGAGCTTCTACGCTCTTGACGTTCATAACTTCAATCCTCGCCATTGTGGTGATAGGATATTTTGTTTTTTTGCTTATGGTGTTTAGTGGTTATCATGGAGGATAGATAGCTTCAGAATATAGTCGTAGGGTCTGTACCCCTACAAAAAAACTGTAACTTTATTGATATCAATATTGGTATGGGTGTAGTGATTTATTTATGTGGATTGTAAGATGTAGGTGGTGCGGATGAGA
>JALTYW010000237.1 GCA_027046415.1 Sulfurovum sp. | reverse complement strand
CCGTAGTTACCGCGCCACTTTTTACGCTCATCGTAAAATTTGTCTACATCCAGCACTCCAAACTCAGTGGCAAATGCCGTAGTAACACCATCCAAAAGCAGCAGTTTTCTACCAAGTTTGGTAATGCCGTGAATGTGAGAGTCAATGAACCCCGGTGCTACCACAAGCCCTTTGGCATTGATGGTCTCTTCCCCTTCGATCTTCTTGTCTGTCAGGGTTTTGATAATGCCGTCCTTGATTCCCACATTGAGTACCTTGTCGGTTTTGGTCTCCGGATCCATTACCCGTCCGTTTAGGATGACCACATCGTAGTCGCCCTTTGCCTGGGTTTTTGCTTTTGTATCGCTTGATGCGTACAATGCACCGCTTCCAAGCAAGACTGCAAGCAGTGTCGCACACAATGTTTTCAATGTCATTTTCATACTTCATACCTCCTTTAATTGGGTAAAAAATATTGCTATTGCTTCATCACCAAACGCAAACACTCTTTACGCAACGCATCTTTGATAGGTATCTCTTTTTGGTTGACTCCAGTCAACTGCATGTCTTAGATAACAAGCTATAATCATTAAAGGGCACTTCTAATAACCCCAGACGCTCATAATGGGTTTTGCAGATGTGAGGTTTTGCAAGAGGCTTTCAAGTCCTAGCCAAAGCTAAGACGATGGAAGCATCTTGTGAAAGATCGCGTCTGCAAAGCCCACCCTTCGGGCAATGCCAGCTTTGCCCTATGCGGCGTTACACTTTTTCGACTTAGCTTCGGCTAGGACTTCAAAAGTGTGCCTTGCCTAGAACAAAGCTGGCAATGTTATGAGCATCTGGGGTTATTAGAGGTGCCCTAAATCTAAAAACAGACCAATTGGACAGCCTATATGATGACACCAGAAACCTTCCTCCCCTACCTCAAACTTGTCGGTACCGGCCCCAAGCGCAACCGTGACCTGACCTATGAAGAGATGCAGACGGTCATCCGTGCGATGCTCAAAAATGAGGTCATCCCAGAACAGGCGGCAGCCTTTCTGCTTGGTTGGCGTGTCAAGGGAGAAAGCATCGAAGAGTTCCAAGCGGCACTTGATGTATTTGACGAGTTCATCCTGTACGACCCTAAACCGCACACGGTGGAGTTTGGCTACCCCTACGACGGCAAGATCAACAACCCCTACCTGCTTCCACTCATGGCACAGGCACTTGAACCCTTTGGGGTTGAACTCTCACTGCACGGTGGACTGTTGCAACCAGCCAAAGGCGGCGTCACCCTTAAAGAGGTGTGCGATGCCGCTCCGCTACCCAAAAACGTCCACTTCTACGATCGAAAAACCTATTTCCCTGAGCTCTACCGCTTCAGCGAACTTCGTACAAGGCTGGGACTGCGCAGCTCTATCAACACCATCGAAAAACTGCTGGGTATCACCAAAAGCCAAACTGCTGTCATCGGCGCCTTTCACAAACCCTTTATCCAAAAATACATTGCACTCTACAAAGAACGCTACAAAAAACTCATTATCATCAAAGGCAACGAGGGAAGCCCGGAGATATTTGGCAAATGTGCCATAACTGTCGTAGAAAATGACGAAATCAGTGAATTCAAAGTCGACCCCAAAGATTACGGCATCGACTATACCAAGTCGTTCAAGCCAATTACGCTGGAAGATTCTCTAAACCAGACGCTACACCCAAGTGAAAGTTTTATGAAGCTGGCAC
>JALTYW010000236.1 GCA_027046415.1 Sulfurovum sp. | reverse complement strand
GATGAACTGTGCGAAAAAGAGAATACCCCAGAAGAGAAACGCAAAATGCGTGAAGCGTGGATCGCCGTACAGCGCGGGCATGCCGTTGCCAACGGTGTTCCGGTACTGACAGTTAACCGTGTGGGAATCGAAAAAGACCCTTCCTGTGTACTGGAGGGCATACAGTTCTGGGGGAACAGTTTTGCTTTCGGACCTCAAGGAGAACTGCTTGCAGAGGGTTCACAGGAGCATGAAGAGGTCATTGAACTGGAACTCGATCTGAACGCAGGGGAGGAGATACGCAAGATCTGGCCGTTCCTGCGTGACAGACGTATCGAATCTTACGATTGTCTTCAAAAACGCTTCTGTGATATGTAGGGGGTTGTCCCCTGACAACATCAATGTCACAAACGTAAAATACCCCACAAAATCTACTCTAAGCCAACCTCTAAGTTATATAGATTATAATCCACATTAATTTAGCATTTGAAAGGCTTTCTATGGCAACCAGAAAAGAGATTATGTCGCTACCGATGACTTCCGTTGAAAAGGGAGAACCTGTACACTTTAAAAACCCTCCCAAAGCCTTCTTTGACGCTATTGGCGGTGAAGAGGGCATGAAAGAGCTGATGTATGACTTTTATGACAAGATCTATGAGAGTAAAATTGCCCACTTCTTTCCGCAGGATGAAGAGGAGTTTGAAAAGGTCAAAGAGAAAAACAGCAAATTTTTCATCCAGATCTGCGGCGGTCCAAAAGTCTATGAAGATGAAGCACAAGGTATGAACCTGAACGAATATATGATCCGTGTACATGATGACTTCTCTATCAACGAAAACAACCGTATCGAATGGCTTGGTACCATGCGTGAAGCACTGGCAGACAAGGCACAACACGTCGATATTGCATTGATTAGAGAATTTTGGGACTATCTTGAGAACTTCTCAAAACTGACTGTCAATACCTTTGCAGACGGCAGTACCTACTACGCAGCATATACGCAAGCGAAGGAAGAGGATTGAGGATTTAAAAACGCTTCGCATTTTTTTCTCGCCACCACAAAAACGCAAACATCAGCCCCGGTGTTTTGGCAATACCCTCATCAAAGATAAAATGCTCAATTTCACGCACCGGAAGTTCAATGACCTCGATCTGTTCCCCTTCTATGCCGCCGCCTTCACCCACATGCATCTTTTCATCCACCTCTGCATAGTAGAGCGTCTGGCGGCTTCCGGCAAATCCTACTGAGGTGTGAAAGGCTGTCACACGTTCTATCGCCTCCAACGGGACACTGTAACCGCACTCCTCCTCTATCTCTTCAACAGCAATCTGTACAAGCGGCAGATCCTTGTCGACAATCCCGGCACAAAGCTCCACCGTCTCACCCTTCCCATCATTGAGATAGACAGCAGGACGGAACTGCTTTACCAGTACAAATACCTCTTTCTCTGTATGGTAAATAAGAATGGCAACACTGTCATGCGCCTCGACAACTTCCCATGTCTTCTCTACTCCGTCCTGACTGTATCGTGCCAGTGCCGTCTGCACAAAGTGAGGGGTATTAAGCGGCTCCAGTCTGAAATCACGGATCTCACTCATCATCTTCAAGTACCTCTTCATCTTTCAAACGCCCTTCAAAGCGTTCTTTCTTCCAGATATAGGATGGAGCATTGTCAATCAGATAGGCTTCAAGCCTTTTTTTGTTCTCCTCTGCCCCTTTGATCTCCACTTTTCGATATTTGGTTGTTTTAACCGTTTCATATTTTGTAAATTTTTTCAGTACAGACGTACCGCCGACCGATTTTTTGCGAAGTACTTTCATTGGATCTATCCAACGACCGTTCTTCATCAGTCCAAAGTGCAGATGCGGACCCGTACTGCGCCCCGAACTGCCCACATATCCGATAATCTGTCCCTTCTTGACATACTGCCCGCGTTTGACACGGATACGGCTCTGATGGGCATAGAGTGATACATATCCACCCGCATGCTTTATCTTGACCACACGACCATACCCTCGCATCCATCCGGCATAGATTATTTTGCCATCATTCACAGCCAAAAGCGGTGTACCGCGTCTTGCTCCAAAGTCGGTACCGTGGTGGGGACGATAGCGGTGCAAGATGGGGTGCCAGCGTCTATAGGAAAAACTTGATGTGATCCTGATATGACGCAATGGCATACCGAAACGGCTGCCTTTTCCCCCTTTTACCCGTCTCGTATAGACTATCTTTTTTTTACCTGTAACCGTATAGGCAACCTTTTTGCCAATCTCATCGTACCCGTAACCGTCTTCATCAACATAAATAAATTTCTCTTTATTCCCCGCACGGACATGTACCATTTTAATAGATGGCGGTGCATAGAGCATACCAAGCCTGGTTCTCTGCGAATACAGGAAATCGATCTCGTCACCCTTATGCAGTCTGCTAGTTTCTACAACCCCTTTAAGTGCCATACTCAGCCGTTCTGCCACCTTTGGATAGCCTGTTGCGTTCAATGCATCTTTGTATGGATTGCTTTCAATTTTAATTTTGCCAAAATATGTACGATCTATATATTGGATAGGAATAATATCAAAACCATAGTGCCCATCCACATCCTTTCTAAAAAGGTGTATCTGCATCTCTTTACTGATCGGGATCAAAGCCTGATCAAGGGTTCCCTGTTCATCTATCAGTTCGTAGTACTGATAGTCATTACGTATTTCCAAAAGAAACTTTTGGTCCTCTTTGGAAATAGCATCCAATAATGATACAGGAATATCCCACTTTTTCATATAATCGGAAAAAGTCATTCCTTTTTCCCACTGCAGATAGTGCACCTTCATACCCATTGACCAAGATATGAGCGCCAAGATAAAAAAAACAATTCGCATATATCTTCGCCCACTCCCCATTCTGAATGGGCATAATTATATCTGAATTACATTAATCAGTTTACGGCACCTCATTCAACTTTTACTCTTTTGTTTGTATAATCATTGCATCTATACATAACCCAAAAGGATCACTATGCGCCGCATTGCACTGAGCATACTGCTTTTTCTTACCCTCTTTTACTCAAGTCTCTACGCAGGGTTTTTCCCATCTCCTGTCACAAGGTCTATTACCGCTTCAGACGGAACCCATATTCAACTAAACAAACCTTTCCCTGTCACAGGCATGAGCGGTATCGTTATCCACAACTTTGGCAATCAGCTTGAAGCAATTACTGGCTACATTGCACAGACATCATCATCTGGTGAAGGAAAACTGGTAGCAAAAGAGATCATACATCACGATGAACTTCCAAGCATTAAAACACCTGTTGCAAAAGGTGACAAAGTAATAGGAGGATACCTGTACAATACTGTTCTTCTTCTGGCACCTAATGCAGAAATCTATGCCAACATAACAGACAAATATCACAAACGATGGATCCATCCTGACCTGTACGCCATGTTTCTCTCCAAAGAGGGTGACGGCTATCCTACGCGAGAGAACCTTGCGAAATTTGCCAAAGAGTATCAGGTAGGACTGATCTACATCATCAAAAAGAAGAGTGCGGTACTGCTTGATCCTATCTCGGGACAGATTGTTGCCAAACGTGCTTTCAAAGGTGCTCCAAAAAAAGCGCAGTATCCCTTCTTTATGCGGTTTGATTCTATTAAAACAGGCATCTTCTCCGAAAGCGGGGAAGGCAACTATTACCAAACTATGGAGAGACTATAGTGTTAGAACAACAACATATCAAAGCACTTGAAGACCTTGTAGGCAAAGAGAATGTCTACAGCGACAAAGCCCACATGATCGCCTACAGCTACGATGCCACCCGTACGCGGTTTGAACCCGATGCGGTTGTTTTCCCGCGCAACGAAGAGGATGTCAGCCGCATTCTGGTCTACTGTAACCATCACGGCATTGTCATCACCCCACGTGGGGCAGGTAGCGGATTTACCGGTGGTGCCCTGCCGACAAACGGTGGTATCACACTGGCAATGGAAAAACATATGAACAAAATCCTCGAGATCGATATGGAAAATATGGTTGCCGTCGTACAACCCGGTGTTATCAATATGGATCTGCAAAAAGCGGTCGAAGAGGTAGGACTCTTCTATCCGCCTGATCCTGCCAGCGAAGAGTACTCCACCATCGGCGGCAATGTCAGCGAAAATGCGGGCGGTATGCGTGCAGCAAAGTACGGCATTACCAAAGACTACGTCATGGCACTGCGTGCTGTACGTGCCAACGGTGACATCATCCGTGCAGGCAAACGTACCATCAAAGATGTGGCCGGCTACAACATTGCCGGCATCCTGACCGCTTCAGAGGGAACACTGGCAGTCATTACCGAGATCACTGTCAAACTGCTGCCAAAGCCGAAGTTCCGTAAAGCCTATATGGGTATCTTCCCCTCTGTTGAAGATGCCATGAATGCTGTTTTTAAATCACTTGCAGGTGGAGCAAACCCTGTTGCCATGGAGTTCATGGACGCACTGGTCGTGCAGGCACTCAAAGAGAAACTCGGTGTCGAGCTTCCGGAAGATGCCGGCGCACTGCTTATTGGTGATGTGGATGGCAATGTCATCGAAGAGGTTGACTTTCAGCTCGATATCCTCAACAGCTCTTTCAAAGAGAACGGAGCACAGGATTTTGTCGTTGCCGATACCGATGAGGAACGTGACAAGCTCTGGTTCGCCAGACGCAACGCCTCCCCGTCCATCACCATTTACGGCAGCAAGAAGCTCAATGAAGATATCTCCGTCCCCCGAAGCATGCTCCCTGAGGCACTGAAGAACATCTACGCTATCGGTGAGAAGTATGGCTTCAAAGTTCCCTGTTTCGGACATGCGGGAGACGGGAATATCCATGTCAACGTCATGGTTGACGGCAGTGACGAAAAGCAGCTTGAAGCAGGTCATGAGGCGATCGAGGAGATCTTTGAGATGGTCGTGGAGATGGGCGGTACACTCAGCGGCGAACACGGCATCGGTACCTCCAAAGCCCCATTTATGAACATCGCCTTCAACGATGCGGAGCTGCAGCTCTTTAAAGACATTAAAAAGGCTTTCGACCCCAATGGTATTCTCAATCCGGGGAAGATGGGACTGTGAAAGAAGTAAAAATTAGAAATTAAAAGTTAATGGTTTTGCATTCCCATCGTCCCCGATGGGAACAAAATTACGTTATGGAGCAAGATGAGACAACGGGCAATTCTTAGAGAGTATTATATTTTTCTACGGGACTTTTTTAAAGAACTGCTCGATGAGCGGCTGGGACATTACGCTTCGAGCTTAAGCTGGAGTACAATCTTCGCCATCATTCCACTACTTGTCATTTTTCTTTACTTTTTTACTACCCTTCCGATGTTTCATGATGTGTACGACAAGGTGCAGGCACTCATCTTTGCCAACCTCATGCCCACACAGTCCAAAGAGATCATGGCAAGCATCAACACCTTTATTGCCAACTCCGACAAACTAGGAGTGATGGGCGCGTTTTATGTCATCTTCGCTGCGATCATGTTCTTCAAAAACTACAATTACATAGTCAACGACATCTTCGAACTGCCAAGCAGGGGTATCCTCAAAAGCATCAAGACCTACCTGCTGCTTGTCGTTCTCATGCCACTGATGATCGGTGCCTCCTTCTTCCTCTCTTCTTTCATTCAGGGCTATCTTGATAAAAACGAGATTACCAGCAGCATTCACCTCTACGCACTCCTTCCCTATCTGATCGTATGGGGAGCATTCTATATCGCCTATCAACTCTCTGCAAACACTCACATCAACCCCAAAGCGGCACTGACAAGCTCTTTTATCGCCTCGCTGGTCTGGTATCTGAGCAAAAGCGGATTTGTCTTCTATGTCGTCCATAACAAAACCTACACCTCTGTGTACGGCAGCATCAGCACTGTACTCTTTTTCCTGCTCTGGATCTACATCTCATGGGCGATCTTCCTGCACGGTCTGCGGTTTTGTTATTTGCTTGACAAGGATGAGGAGATAGAAGAAATATAGGAACTAGGAATTTTAATTGAAACAGCATTATATGTCAAGAAACACGTCACACATTGACAAAAATGTAAACACCATATCCCAAAGCAATTCCAAGTAACAAATAAAATGCATACCTGTATCGCACTGCAGCCAATGAAAACAATAGATACACCACACCAGCCCATACCGGTAGTTGATGGTCTGTGGCCAATGTTCCCCATGTCAACAAATGTTGTAAAGCGGTATCAAAAAGCTCTCCTGCACCGATAAGGTGAAGCAGCATGGCAGCAGGGTAAAAAGGGATAAACAGCAGTGACAAGAGTGGAGAGAGCAGTTGGCTTGTTGCCGTAACAGGAAATACCGTATGTACTACCGGCAGCATCAATACAAAGATACCAACAGGGATAACCAAGAGAGTAATTGCCCATGCAGGCATCATTTTGGCGTAGTGCAGCAGCAAAAAGATGTAAAAGACCCCTGCCACAGAGAACCAGAATCCAAGAGAGACAAGTAGTGCAGGGAAAATGACAACAAGCAGTGTCAATACTGCGGCAAGAAAATAGAAACTGACCAGTTCCACCCCAAACAGTAGTACCAGCCACCCTGTTGTAACCATGGCATAGGCACGTACCAATGACGGCGGCATACCGGTGATGTATAGGTACACACCCAGAACCGCCAATGTCACCAGCCCCACATCCATCAACGCAAAACGGTAGGGAAAGAAGCGCTGCTGCAGTGGGCGGTAGAGCATCAGCAGCCCCTCATAGACCAGAAACCATAAAATACCAAGATGAAACCCGCTCAGTGCAATGAGATGACTGACACCAAGCAGCGAGACTTTTTCTCTAAGTTCCTTGGGGATCGGCTCTGCAAAAAAGAGTGCACCGTAGAGTGCCTGAAGCATCGGATCACGATGCTGCGCACGTACGACATAGCCAAGCTTTGTCTGCAAGGTATCAGGCATATCATCCACCTTCCGGATACGGCTTTTGACATAGAAGGTGCCCAGAAAATCCCAAAACCCGATTCTCTCATCGGGGAAAAGCTCGATGCGTATGCGTTTGCCCTGCAGCGATGTTTGTCTGTGAGTGGTGGTATAGAGCTGTAATCCCTTATCGGTACGGAGTTTAAGTACCTGATAGCTTCTGTGCTCTTTCTGTTTGGTATATGACAAAAGTACATCTGCATGGGTAAAGAAGAAAGGTTTGGCAGTAAATTCACGGTACTGCATATAGTGCCAGCCAAGATGTACCGCCAGCAGCACCGCTGCAATCAGCACAAAATAGCCAAACTCACGACGTGATTCGAAGAGTGCCGGTTTTTCCACCCGCTTTCCTGCAAAATGCCTTTGTTATATGGGAGGCAGTTCAATATTTCCGGTATTGGCAGGGATATCCCCCTCCTCATACACCACTTCAAACGCAGGAGAGTGCACTGCATCAACAAAGCGGGTAAAGCGCTTCTGGAAGATCAGATCGACTGTACCGGTAGGCCCGTTACGCTGCTTGCCTATGATGATCTCGGCATCCTCTTCAGGCTTTCTTCTAAAGTCTGAAGTATACTCCTTGCCCTCCGCTTTGGCTTTCATCTCTTTCTCTTTCTCTTTGGCTTCACGGTAGACATCATCGCGATAGACAAAGAGGATAATATCGGCATCCTGCTCAATCGCACCCGATTCACGAAGGTCAGAGAGCATAGGACGTTTGTTCTCCCGTGCTTCGAGCGAACGGTTAAGCTGTGAAAGTGCTACAATAGGAATCTGCAGTTCACGCGCAAGCTGCTTAAGCCCCCTCGAGATCTCCGAGACCTCCTGCTGTCTTCCTTCTCTCCCTTCACCGCTCATCAGCTGCAGGTAGTCGATGATGGCAATGCTGATCTCCGGATGCTGCGCCTTGAGCTTGCGAAGCTTGCTGCGCACATGGTGGATCGTCGCATACCCGCCGTCATCGACAAAGAGCTTCTTGTGTGACATCTCCTCTGTCGCCGCAGAGAGCTGTGACCACTGGTCATCGGTCAAATCCCCAACCCGAAGCTGCTGCAGCGGAATAGACGTTTTGGCAGAGAGAAGTCTGAGCATTAGCTGCTCTGCAGGCATCTCCAACGAGAAAAACGCTACCCCTTCGTTACGCTCAATCGCTTTGAGTGCCATGTTAAGTACAAATGCCGTTTTGCCCATCGCCGGCCTTGCGGCAATGATGACCAGATCTCCTTTACCAAACCCTGAAGTCTTTTCATTGAGGTTTTTAAAGCCGGTATCAACCCCGATCAGTTTCGAGTTGCCCAGTGCTTTGAGACGGTTGATTTCATCGATCATCGAAACGGTGATCTCTTTGGAATCCCGGAAATCCTCATTGGTGTTGTTCTGTGTGATCTCGTAGAGCTTCTTCTCCACAAGGTTCATCACCTCTTCTGCGGGCAGGTCATCCTCGATGGTAACCTTTTTGATCTCCGTTGCCAATGTCGCAAGTGCACGTTTGGATGACTTCGCTTTGATCTCGGCAATATAGGCAGAAGTATTGGAGATAGGGTTGGCAGAGAGCAGATCG
>JALTYW010000235.1 GCA_027046415.1 Sulfurovum sp. | reverse complement strand
TCTTCCCTGCGATTCTTGAGGAGTATTTTCCGGAAGGGTAATTCTCTCCGGATCTCATCAAACTGCTTAACCTATTTGTAGTATAATAGAGAGATCTATATACTACAAGGTTTACTATGCCAAAAATTACCAAAGAAAAAGCGCTCGAATACCATTTGGGCGGGAAAACAGGGATTGACCTTACCAAACCCTGCAATACGCAATATGAACTCTCACTTGCCTACACACCCGGTGTTGCCATTCCCTGTGAAGAGATTGCACAGGATGAAAACCTTTCATTCAAATATACCAACCGTTCCAATCTTGTTGCCGTGGTTTCAGACGGCACGGCAGTACTGGGACTTGGCGATATCGGCCCGGCTGCGTCCAAGCCTGTGATGGAAGGCAAATCGGTACTTTTCAAAAAGTTTGCCAATGTCGACGCCTTTGATATAGAGCTCGATGTCCACAGTGTTGAAGAGATTGTCACAACCTGTAAAGCAATCGCTCCAACTTTTGGCGGTATCAACCTTGAAGATATCTCGGCACCGCGCTGTTTCGAAATAGAACGCATCCTCAAAGAGGAGCTTGATATTCCGGTCTTTCATGATGATCAGCACGGTACGGCGATCATCACGACTGCAGGGCTGATGAATGTACTTGAACTGACCGGGAAAAAGGTCGATGAGATCAAGATCGTCATCAACGGAGCCGGTGCAGCGGGGATCAGCTGTGCGAGAATGTATCGTGCGCTTGGTGTACGGCATATTATTATGTGTGACTCAAAAGGGGTGATCAACACCAATCGAACCGACCTTAACAAATATAAGATGGAGTTTGCGGTTGAGACAGCGGCAAACAGACTTTACGAGGCGATAGAAGGGGCAGACATGTTCCTTGGACTGAGTGTTGCGGGTGCCCTGACCAAAGAGATGGTTGCCAAGATGGCACCAGAACCGGTTATTTTCGCTCTGGCAAACCCTGTGCCGGAGATCCTTCCTGAAGAGGTCAAAGAGGTACGCAGTGACGCGATCATCGCTACCGGACGCTCTGACTATCCAAATCAGACCAACAATGTGCTTGGGTTTCCTTTCATCTTCAGAGGTGCACTCGATGTCAATGCCAAAAAGATTACCGAAGGAATGAAAATGGCAGCGGCAAAAGCACTGGCAGCACTGGCTAAAGAGCCGGTGCCCTACTATGTCAAAGCTGCCTACCATAATGAAGATATCGCTTACGGAAAAGAGCATATCATTCCGCTGCCGTTTAACAAAGAGGCACTCATCTGGGTTGCCTCAGCGGTGGCAAAAGCTGCGGTAGATGAGGGGGGTTGCCCGCATCGATTCTTTTGACTATGAAGCCTACCGTGAACAGCTTCGCTGTCTGATATACGGATGTCCTGACGAGACAGAGTAGAGGCATGCAGCTAAAAGAGTATGTAGATCTATACAGCTTGACTGGGCAGAATCGTACAACACCACAGGAGTGCCGTGCATTTGGATTGAAACATCCATCTTCACGTTTCTCCCCTTTGGCACAGCTAACAGCATGGGTAGAGGCACACCGAAAATATCTTGAACAACCTACATCCGGAGAGCGTCTTGAAAGTTACCTGTACTATGTAACCCTCATCCTGCTTGCCGTGGCATTTGTGTTGGGCACCATTACCGGTGTGGGATTGCTCAGCTACAACGGGCATGAACCGGTCAATGTGATCTACTTTCTTTTTATGGCGGTTGCCCTTCCTCTTTTTACCATGATATTGGCGCTTTTTTCAATGATCGGTGCCAACCGAAGCAAAAATACACTGGTGCACATCTCCCCGGCATACTGGATGGAGCGTCTGGTAGCACTTTTTGGCAAGGGCACGGCTGTGTTGGATGAGATCAAAGTGGATCCGCGTGTTTTGAACTGGCTGGTGATCAAACGCTCCCAAATGGCAGCTTTGGCATTTTCTGCCGGTCTTTTTGTTGCCCTTATTACCGTGGTGGCGACACATGATGTTGCGTTTGCGTGGAGTACGACGCTGCAGATCGATGCGCATGCTTTTGAACATTTTCTGCGAACGCTTGCTTTGCCGTGGCGAAGCTGGATGCCCTCGGCGGTACCGACGCTGGAGCTGGTAGAGCAGAGCCAGTACTACAGGCTGGGCGGAAGTATCAGCCCGGAGATGATAGACCATGCAGCAGTACTTGGTGCATGGTGGAAATTTTTGGCGATGGCAACACTCTTTTATGCCATTGTACTGCGTATACCGTTTTATATGCTGGCATTGTGGGGGCTTCAAAAGGCGATTGGCAAAGGGATGCTCTCGCTTGAAGGGGCAAAACTGCTGCTGGAGTGTATGAACGAACCGCTGATCTCGACACATAATGAAAATCAAAACGGCACTTTGCCGACAAAAAGTTTGGACTATCCAAGGAGTGTTGAAAACATAGCAGGAGTCTATGAGAGTATTGAGGGGTGGTCTTTGCCCAAAGAGGCACTTAGTGTGATTTGTGATACTTTGTCAGTGGAGGCTTCTGTATGTGTTGAAGTAGGCGGAAACAATACGCTGGAAATGGACAAGGAGATTGCATCCAAGGCATCTGGTGAGATACTGCTCATTGTCAAGGCGTGGGAGCCGCCGACCATGGATTTCATGGACTATCTGCAACTGCTTGCCGCTTCGGCAAAGAAGATCGTGGTGGTGCCGGTAGGAACGGCGGAGGAGGGCTATGTACCAAACATACGCCACAAAGAGGTCTGGGTACGCAAGCTTGCCGAGGCTGATCTTGAAAAAGTATGGGTAGCCGCATGAACACTTTGCCGACACATCCGAAGTTTGCCGTTGTAGGTCATCCCAACAAAGGTAAAAGTTCCATTGTCGCCTCTTTGGCAATGGATGATACCGTTGCCATCTCCGACACCCCCGGTACAACGACACACAAGAAAAGCTATCCGCTGAAGGTAGACGGAGAGGTACTGTACGAACTTTACGATACCCCCGGATTTCAGCGGGCACGGGCGGTGCTGGCATGGCTTAAGCAGCATGATGTGAGTGCAGACAAACGGCATGAAGTGGTCAAAGCCTTTATCGATGCACACCGTGATGACCCACGATTTACTGATGAAGTAGAGTTGCTTGAACCCATCATGAACGGTGCCGGGATCATCTATATTGTCGATGCCTCCAAGCCCTACGGGGAGGAGTATGAGGCGGAGATGGAGATACTGCGCTGGACAGGACAGCCTTCAATGGCGCTGATCAACCATATCGATACGCAGGATTATGCCGCCTCTTGGAAACAGGCGCTTGGGGGCTACTTTCAGATCATCCGAAGCTACAACCCTATGACAGCGACTTTGGCACAGCATATTGCCATACTGGAGAGTATGGCACAGCTTCGGGAGGAGTGGACAGCACAGGTGAAGCGTTCTGTCGCACTGTTTCAAACCTACCATACACAGATGGTCGAACGCAGCAGTGTGGTGATTGTCTCCTTGATACAGCGTGCACTCAGTTACGTGGCACGCATGCCGCTTGAGAGTGAATCAGCAGATGATACAGCCAAAGATGCACTGATGCGTGCCTACAAAGAGACGCTGCGAAAGTTTGAAGCTAAGGCGCAAAAGCAGATCGACCACATATGGCACCATGACCATATGCAAAAAGAGGTGACACCGCTCGGGTTTGAAAAGATGGATCTCTTTTCAGAGGAGAGTGCATCGGTCTTTGGACTGACACGCAAAGAGCTTTTGATTACGGGGGTGACAGGCGGTGCACTGACAGGTGCAGGAATCGACCTGCTGTTTGCCGGACATACCTTTTTCATTGGCGGGGCTATCGGTGCAGTTGCCGGAGGTATCGGTGCCTTTATGGCATTTGATGAACTCTCAGACATCAAGGTGCTGGGTAAGCGTCTTGGCAAACGCTACCTCGAAACGGGCCGATGCAAAACAGAAATTTCCCCTATATTCTGCTCGGACGCATGCTCTACTATACTGCGATGGTAGCATCACGCTCCCACGCACGTCGCGATACCTTTGTCCTGACACTTGACCATGCCTTCAAAGAGAAGTGGCTCGATGAGAAGAGCCAAAAGATACTGGAACGTCTCCATAAACTGCTACGCTCAGGCAAAAGTTTGGATGATGCAGCGCAGCGTGAGTATGAAGACCTCGTTGCCAGAAAACTTGCACATGTGATTGGCACAGAATGAAAAAACGCTACCAGAACTTCAAGTCTTTTGTCAACTCACTGGGTAAGGGCATGGCAGTAGAGTGGCAGGAGACCAAAGAGATCCCCATGCTGCTTTGGCAAAAAGAGTACCGAAAAGTCGGCACCCAGGTGGTAGACATCTGCAAAATGGCAGCTCTTGGTGTCGTGTGGGTCATCCCCGGTGGTGCAGTACTGACAGCGATGATCGTCAAGTTCTCCTGCAAGATACGACCGAGTGCGTTTCAGAATACGCCATCTGAAAAATCAACGGAAGGGTACTTAAAAGAGTTTTCCCACACCCATCAAAACAACGACACTCAAAAGCCCTCCGGCAATGCCGGCAATGACACTGCTTAGCATTATCCCAAGACCGCCTTTGAGATTGTGGTACATCCACCCGATGGTAGAAGGTTTCCATGTTGAAAAGAGGGTATAGGCTAACGCAGCCAGTACCATGCCGCCCCATGTGGCGTATGGGAAGGGCAGGGTTGCTGCGGTAGGAAGTGTGGTCATCACAGCAAGCCATATACCGACGACATCATCAATGACGATATGCTCTTTTTGTGCACTCTCCAAAGAGAGGTATTTGTTGGATTCAAAAATGCCGACAATGGCAAAGAGCAGTGTAAGCATGAAGAGGGTCTCCATACCAAGTGTGTAGAGTACTCCTGCGGCTGTGGCAAGTGAAAGCAGCAAAACGATGATAGTGGCACTGGGAAGTGTGCCTATGCCAAAAAGTGTTACGAAAGATCTCTGTCTGTTCACAAGAAAGCCTTTATGTCAATGATGAGGTTTGGTAGAGCTGGATCAGCTTCAGGTAGAACTGCTCTTCACTCTGCTGTTCAAGCAATCCGGAACCGGGCATAAGGGAGTAGTGCATCTCCTGAAGGTTCTCGAAACGGTCTGGGAAGAGTGAGGCGAGAATGTTGGCAGAGACCTCTTTGCGCACCAGGATAGGCGGTGGCATCAGACCGCTTTGGATCAGCTTCATGATCGACTCGCTGTGGTAGTGGACATGGTGGTGCTGTCCGTGCGGGCAGGTGGTGGTGCTGACCAGTGTTTTACAGGTATCGCAGTAGACATACTCATCGACAGTTTTGATATGAATGTCGATATTTTTGCAGTGGTCAAAGACGGAGTTGAGACGGTTTTGGTCATAGTAGAGTCCCAAACCGCCGTGGTTTTTCCCCACTACGAGCTGATGGCAGCCGTAGTTTTTTGCCAGCAGCGCATCGAGGATCAGCTCGTTGTATCCTGCAAAGATGTAGGTGTTTTCAAACGGGATGATGATCACTTTGTTGCGGGGTATGAAGTTGTCTATGAAACGGTTGAGTGCGTTGTAGCGGATGTCGTAACGCAGACCGTCGTTTGTGAAAGGTTTTCGCAGGAAGATCACCAGCAGATCCGCGTCGCTGATGGCTTGACGGATCATCCGCTCATGGGCACGGTTGAGCGGGTTGGCAGCGATCATCATGGAGCTGACGAACTTCGCACCGGTGCGGGTGATCATCTGGTTGATACGGTTGATGTTATCCTCAATCAGCGGATATTCGACACGGTACGGACCAGAGACTGCAATGTTACCAAGGCGGGAAGTGGTATTTTTAACACCGGGATGGGAGGGGTCAGCCGTACCGTAAATGTTGTAAAGGCGTTGTTTGGGGTCGATGGGGAAGGTCTCTTCTACGGTCAGTTCCCCAACCTTTTTCCCTTCGTTGATCAGATCGACTGTTTCGCCTGCTTTTACACTCTTCAGCACCGCTTCGTTTTTTTGTCCCTTTGGTGCGAGTACAAAAGCAAAAGGAAAGGGCACACCTTTGTAAAACTGTGTCTGATCCACCTCTTTGGCTTCGGCTTCATTCATGAGTTTGTCCACAGGAGCAATGAGCCCTGCCTGAACCAGTGCGAGGGTGGAGAGCGCCTCGGTATCGATATAGAGTGATTTGTTATGCATGGATCATCCTTGGTGTATGGATCGCTTATTTCTTTTTGAAAAGACCGTATTTTTTGCGTTTTTCCCAAAGGCTCTTTCTGGAAATACCCAGTTTTTTACTCAGTTCTGTGTCAGGGAACTTGTACTGGAAAGAGTTGACAATGAATTTGACATAGTCGTCAATGGTCAGAATCTCATTCTGGTCATAAAGTTTGGAGTCGGTGTTGAGCTCAATGGTATCGTAGGGGGACTCCAGTTCATCGGTACTGCAGAGGATGAAATCGCGGGATTGGATGGTCTCAAACAGGTATTCTCTGTCCGCCTTTTTAAGGGTGTGTATCTCTGTGATGTAGAGCAGTGATTTTGCCGAAGCATCCTGAAGTTTCTCTTTCCATTCCGGATTGCCAAGCGGAATGAAGGTCATGAGCCGGTCATTTTTTCTGGCATACTCGAACACCACTTTGTCCACCAGCCGCTGGTAGTTTGTCTGAATCACCAGTGGTGTAGTAATGGTATCAATGTCAAAGTCAGTTTCGATCTCCTGCAGCAGGTTCTCCATATACTCCTGATAGAGCCTGGTATGCTTTTTGAGATCCTGATACTCCTGATAGTGTTCGATCTTTCTAAGCAGTTCCTCGATCATGAACGGTTTGACAATGTAGTCTTTTGCTCCAAGTTTCAGCGGTTCACCTACTGTGTCGTTGTTGATGTAGCTGACCATCAGAATGATGATCTTCTCTTTAAACTGTGTAATGAGCGGTGCGACGTTCTGCCCGGGCAGATTGGTAGAGAGCAGGTAAACATCACCGCTGCTCTGCATCGCCTCTTTGATGGAGCTGTATATCTCCGTTTCAAATCCGTTCTCTGTGAGTTTGGATGCAATACTTTGTGCCAGATAGAGTTCGTTCTCTACAATAATGATCTTCATGATAATGTTCCGTTGTGTGGGTTTTTCCAGTTAAAATAGTTCAGGGTTGCAACCGCATGCACGGTGACCCCCTCTTTGCGTCCTACAAAGCCGAGTTTTTCGGCAGTGGTCGCTTTGATGTTGACCCTGTGAGCAGGGATGTCAAGCAGGGAAGCGATGGTTTTACGCATCTTCTCTTTGTAGGGCAGCAGCCTTGGAGCCTGGGCAAGAATGGTCATATCGACATTGCCTATCTCAAGACCAAACGATCTGATGCGTCTTACCGTGTCGTCCAAAAGCTTTGTTGAGTCTGCACCGGCATACGCCTCTTCCGTATCGGGGTAAAGTTCGCCAATGTCCCCCATGCCCGCAGCGCCCAGCAGCGCATCGATGAGTGCATGAATGGCAACATCGCCGTCGCTGTGGGCTTTAAAACCGTAGTCTGTGTCAATGGTGACACCGCACAGTTTCATGACTTTTCCCTCTTCAAAAGGGTGGATGTCGATGCCAAATCCGGTCAGCGTACGCTGTGACGGCGGCTTGAGACACGGAAGTTTGTCAAGGTCTTCAATGTGTGTGAGTTTGTGAGCAAGCGGCGAGCCTTCAACAAATGCCACTTTTTCCCCCAGTGCTGCAATAGCAGAGCTCTCATCGGTAAAGGTGTTTTGGGTATCGAGTGCTTTTTGGAGGGTTGCCGTATGGCTAAGCTGCGGGGTCTGGATGATCTTCACTTTCTCTCTGTCGATAGGTACTTCATCCATATAGAGTGTATCGTTTACCGGAAGTACTGGAACGATGCAGGCTGCCTTCTCTTTTGCTTCAAGGATGCGGGTGATCATTGTGTCAGGGACACAACACCGTGCAATGTCGCTAACCATAACATATTCAGATGTCACCAATTGAAGCGCATTTGTCAAAGACGCCTGTCTGGTGGCACCTCCTATAACAAAGGTATGTTCACAGAAGTGTTTCATATGGTGTATCTCTTCTGCAGATGAGACAATGATGATCTGCTTAAAAAAGCCGGTATTTTCAAAACGTTGTGCTACCTGCAGCCACAGCGGTATATCGCCGCTGTAAAGCCACTGTTTCTTAACGTTCATTTGAAAACGGGAGGAGCTTCCTGCTCCTAAAAGTATCAGTGTTGTCTGTGACAAATTCACCCTTTCATAGAGATATATGTATCAAAATGTAACGGATTATACAGATTGAAGCTTGATAATTCCTTTAAAGATATAGGTTTTACATTCTCTCCAATGTTACTTTAGTGCAGTATGAAAAGTATAATTCAGATAAAAAGTATCCTAATTGCACTCTAAATTCAACCTCATTTAAGATTGTGGTGGTATAACTCAGGTATCAAATTTCTAATTTAGGAGTCATCATATGACACAGGAAACCGTACTGGAAGCATTGAAAAATGTAACCTATCCGGGGTTTACGAAAGATATCGTAACATTCGGATTTGTAAAAGATATTAACGTTGAGGGTAAGAACGTCTCACTGA
>JALTYW010000234.1 GCA_027046415.1 Sulfurovum sp. | reverse complement strand
GACCACGACGATGTCGAAATGGTCATTTAGCCCTCTGCAGCATTTTGTCTGCTGACAGGCTCACCAGCATAGACATGATCACATAGGCAAGAAAAAAGTAAAGTCCCGTTCCTGTCTCTGCCCGGCTTATATCCCCTTTGTCCACACTCAGATAGACAAGAAATGTTGCCACAACAAAGACATCCACCATTGACCATTTCCCAATCATTTTAAAAAACTTTACAACACCATGTGCAAACCTGCTCTGCATAAAGAGCGCCACAAACATCAGGAAAAATGTTTTGACAAACGGGATGAGTACCGAAAAGAGTAGTATTACCACAGCTACCGTCATATCACCGTGATCGTAAAGCTTCACCAGTGAACCGACAATACTTTTGCTCTCAAAAGAGAGTACCACATCCCCAAGATAAGAGACCTGCTTATGGATCGTAACCATTAAAATGGGTGTGATCAGCCCAAAAAAGAGCATGATCCATGCAGCCAACGCACCAAAAAAGGTAAATGTACGCAGTGAAACAAAAAAGTATCCTGCACCCAAGAGCAGCAGACACCCCATTGCCCAGTACATATAGTGCCGGCTTGCCCCTTTATGCAGCTGTTTCTCTTCCTGTAATCTCTCCAATTTCTGCTTCTGTTCGTTTGTATACAACCCAAAAGAGAGTTTTTGAGCCCACTCCTTAAGCTGCATCTTTGCCAACGACTCCGGGTTCATCTCTTCTACAATCTTCACGGTGGCATCTTCATACGCCTTTGCCTCACCGTATGCCCGCAGAGAAAAAAACAGCATAACCCCCATCAAAAGAGAAAGAAGTGTATACGTCACTATCCGCTTCATGGCAGTACCTCAAAATAGATCAACAGCGTACGCTGATAGAAGTTGTCATTGTCATCGCTTACCATCACATAGCGGTGCTTCCCCACCTTTGCAAGCCCCTCGAAATTGTCTAACTGCCATCCGCGATGCGAATTCATCTTTGCCAAGACTTCTGTACGGCACATACCCTTACGGTTGCACCCCTTCAGATAGATCTTTTTCAGGGTAACAACAAAAGGTTCAAACACTCCTGTAAATGAACGCTCAATCACAAGCAGATTGCCGTCATCGGTCACTTCCATGGCAGAAACAGCACTTCGGGCCTCTGGTTCTGCTTTAAAATGCCACTCTTTGCCATTGAGTGCATAGACCGTCTGCCGCTTCTTTGGGTCACGCTTGAGCGGCCATTCCGCAACAGTCAAAATACCGTACTTCGGATGCCATGCCAACGCCTCAAGCGATTTGTTCTTGCTTCGATAGTTTTTAGTATCCCGCAGCACTTTGGGAAGTGTGTACTTCCTGATGCGCTCCCCCATTTTCTCCGAATCTTTATGAAACCATCCGATCTTCGCTTTGCCTTCAAAAGAGATCAGCAGTCTGCCATGCCCGTCTATGGTCATCCCTTCCGTATCTCTTGCCCACTTTCGGAAAGGTTTGCCGCCCTTCTTTCGTATGGTTGCTGCCCCCACCGGTTCAAGCTGTACCATCACATCACCAAAACGTGCTTTGAAAACAAACAGTTTTCCCTCATCGCTGAGCATATAGAGTTTTTTGGCAATGCTGTCATACGCAAGATCGGAGATCTCCGAAAATCCAAGTCCTCCAATCGTACTGTAATTGAGCTCTTTTTGGTCGAGTATCTTTATCTTCATACCTTTTGGCACTACTGAAGGGCAAATCTCAA